>NZ_CAMBTS010000009.1 GCF_945870625.1 Novosphingobium sp. Chol11
TCAAACAACGTGAAAGGATCAAGCGACAAACCATCGAGCATCGGCGCTTGCAACACCGCAAGCTCGCCGCCTAAAACCCAACCCCAGACGAGGCCCGCACTCCGCTAATTTACGCCGCGAGTTGTGCCAAATGTTCTGACGACGGACAGGCAGCGGTGAACCTCTCATTGCCGGGGAGGCTCCCAAAGTCACCAAGTGCCTTGAGGCGGTATTTGCCCGCATCCTCGTCATAGGCCCGCGCAATCCAAGTGCCGGTGCTGCCACGCTTTGAGGGACGATAGCCAATGAAGCACCCGGCGTGGAGCCGCTGCCAGTGCGGCTCGCGCTCCGCCTTTAGATCATTTCGATCTTTCACTTTGCTGAGGTCCAGTGCCATCGCCAATCGCCCTTTTCATTCCGTACTGAATGCGTACGGAATACAGTACCGGACGATTGAGGACAAGAGGGGACTAGAAAGCTATGTTTCCCGGGGCTTTGTGTGTCCGGCTATGTCCCGGCTTATCGGCTATCCCTGCACTCCGAAGGCAGAGGTCACAGGTTCGAATCCTGTCGGGTGCACCATTTTTTCAGTGACTTAGGCGCGTTCAATTGGGTTTGCGCGGAATAATCATGAGAAAGAGGGCGTGGGTTTTCCTCCAGAAGCGCCGCCCGTCAGGCTTTGCTCTATGGTCGGCGATGGCATTGGGCAATCGTCAGGGCCCTGCTTGATCCGCGCGCGGCGCGGCCTATGGTGATGGGCTGATGGCCTTGCGGCAAAGCGGCTTAGGAAGAAGGATTGTCACGGATATGGCCGATCTGGCGGGCTTCGGGCAGATGGCGCAGCAAGCCGAGCGGCAGGCGCGTATCGATCTGGCCGCAGCGCACCGGTTGGCGGTGCACTTCGGCTATCACGAAGGCATCGACAACCACTTCACGCTGCTCGTGCCCGGTTATGCCGACCGGTTTCTGCTCGCGCCGTTCGGGCTGCACTGGTCCGAAGTGCGCGCGCGCGATTTTCTGATCGTCGATTTTGCCGGCAATGTTCTGTCCGGCGAGGGGCCGGTCGAGGACACCGCGTTCCATATCCATGCGCCGCTGCACGCCGCCCGGCCCGATGTGCGCTGCGTGCTCCACACTCATATGCCCTATGCAACGGCGCTGAGCATGCTGGAGGACCCGGCGCTGTTGATGGCCAGCCAGAACGCGATCGGTTTTGACGGTCTGGTCGCGCTTTGCGACTATGCCGGCTTTGCACTCGATAGCGGCGAGGGCGCGCGCATGGCCCGGGCCCTTGGCAGCAAGACGGTGCTGCTGCTGCGCAACCACGGGGTAGTCGTCACCGGCACGAGCGTGGCCGATGCGTTCAACACGCTTTATTTCTTCGAACGCGCAGCGATGATCCAGATCCTCGCCGGGTCGAGCGGGCAAGCGCTGCGCATCGTGCCCGAACCCGTGCTGCGCCGCACGGCGGAGCAATACGCGGCGTCGGCCAAAGTCGAGGGGCTGGACCGGATCGAGCTGCACTTCGCGGCGCTGAAGCGGATGCTGGGACGGCAAGAGCCCGACTATGCCGACTGAGGCCCGCGCCGCGCGCACCACCGCTCCGCTGGTGCTTGTCGGTCTGATGGCGCTCAGCCTGTTCATCAACTATGTCGACCGCGGCAATCTGGCGACAGGCGCAACGCAGATCCGCGCCGATCTCGATCTGTCCGCCACCGCCTATGGCGCGCTCGCTGCCGGGTTCTACTTTGCCTATGCGTTCTGCCAGCTTCCTTCCGGGGCGCTGTCAGACCGGATCGGCGGCAAGCGTGTCCTTTTCATCGGCGCGCTGCTGTGGTCGGTTTCCACGCTGCTGACGGGCTTTGTGGAAGGCTTCATGGGGCTGTTCGTGCTGCGCATGATGCTCGGCATGGGTGAGAGCGTGGCCTTCACCACCACCTCCAAGATCATCGCCAGCAATGTCCCGCGCGCGCAAATGGGGCTGGCCAACGGGGTGATCGGATTCGGCTATCTGGTCGGCCCGGCGGCGGGCACGCTGCTGGGAGGGCTGCTGATGGCCCAGTGGGGTTGGCGCGCGACATTCGTGCTGTTCGGCGCGGTTTCGCTGCTCTGGCTCGTGCCGTGGAGCCGGGTGCAGATCATCGACGCGAAACCGGTTGAAAACGATGGGCAGAAGCCGGTGACGATGCGCCAGATCCTTGGCCGGCGCGCTTTGTGGGGGGCTGCGCTCGGCCACTTTGCGGGCAATTGGAACTGGTATTTCATCCTCGGCTACCTGCCCATGTACCTCGAAATGCAGCGCGGTTTCTCAAAGGAGCACATGGCGACGGTGGTATCGAGCGCCTATCTCGTCAATGCGCTGGCTGCGCTGTTGGCGGGCTGGGCCTTTGATAAGGCGATCCTGCGCGGCTGGTCCGCTTCGTTCACCCTCAAGGTGCCACTGGCCGCTGCGCATATCGCGGGGCTGGGCTGCATGCTGGCGATGCCGGTCTTGCCGATCGGGGCCTGCATTGCGCTGCTTTTCGTCTACGAGATATTCCTCGGGTTTTCCTCGCCCGCCTACTTCATGATCCCGCAGATCATGGGCGGCCCCGCTGCCGCAGCGCGCTGGGTGGGGGTGCAAAACATGATGGGCAACATGCCGGGGATTATCGGGGTGCTGTTTGCCGGGGTGCTGATTGATGCCAGCGGCGGCGCGTATGGCACGGCCTTCCTGCTGGCGGGGCTGGTCAACATCCTTGGCCTGATCGGCTGGATCGGTATTCTGCCCAAAGTCGAGCCCGTCGATTGGGAGGCGGCTTAGCGCCCCTTCCACTCCGGCGCGCGGCCTTCGGCAAAGGCGCGCGGGCCCTCCAGCGCGTCCTCGGAATCCAGCATTGTACGGTAAGACGGGATCGCACCGCTGCGCATCAGCTTATAGCCCTGTTCCACCTCCAACCCCTCGGTCTGGCGCAGAATATCGCGCGCCGCCGCAATCGCCAGCGGGGCCGAGCGCGCAATGGTTTCGGCAAGGTCCAGCGCGCTTTCCAGCAAGGAATCTGGTTCCACCACGCGGCTGACAAGATTGAGCGCCAGCGCCTCATTGGCCTCCATCCGCCGCCCGGTCAGGATCATTTCGCGCGCCAGCCGCGCCGGGATCGCCCTCGGCAACCGAAGCAGCCCGCCCGAATCGGGCAGCATGCCGATCTGCGCTTCGGGCAGCCAGAAGCGCGCGGCAGTGCTCGCCACGATCAGGTCCGCCGCTAATGCCAGTTCGAACCCGCCGCCCACCGCAAGCCCGTTCACCGCTGCGATCACCGGCTTGGTCAGGCTGAAATACTCGGTGAGGCCGGCAAAGCCGCCGGGGCCATGATCGGCATCGACCGCTTCGCCTTCATTGGCGGAATTGAGATCCCAGCCCGCCGAAAAGAACCGCCCGGTGCCGGTGATGATCCCGACACGCAGCGCCGGATCACCGTCAAGCGTCTTGAACGCGGCATACAGTTCGAGGCTGGTCGCCACGTCGATGGCATTGGCCTTGGGCCGGTTCAGCGTGATGATCAGAATGCCATCGCGGCGTTCGAGCGTGACGGCATTCATGGCATTGCTCATGGCAGGGGCTCCCTCATCCGGATCAGCGCATCGACCGCGACCGCGCCTTGCGGCAAGGCCAGCAGCGGATTGACGTCGAGTTCTTCCAGCCGGCTGTCATGCGCCATGGCGAAGGCCGCGACCGCTTCAATCGCATCGATCAGCGCAAGCATATCGCACCCCGCGCGGCCCCGATATCCTTTGAGCACCGCATGGACCGCAAGCCGCGCCAGCGCGCTTTCGATCTCCGCGCGGCTGGCGGGCAGCAGCACCTGCTGCGTTTGGCGCAGCAGCTCGACAAAAATGCCGCCTGCGCCCAGCGTCATGAACAGGCCGAATTGCGGATCGCGGCCGATCCCGACGATCAGCTCGGCGACCGTGCCGCCCACCATCTCCTCGATCAGGAATGCGCCGCCAAGCCCGGCCATCCGCTCTGCGGCGACTAGCACCTCGGCGCGGCTGGAAAGACCGAGCGCCACACCGCCAAGTTCGGTCTTGTGGGCCAGATCGGCGCCAACCGCCTTGAGCACCAGCGGAAAGGGCGCGGGCAGGAGGGCGACCTCATCACCGCACAGCGCCTCCAGTTCGGCCAGCGTTACCAGTGCCCCGCGCGGCACGGGCACGCCGCCTGCCGACAGCGCGGCCTTGTTGCGCACTTCGTCCCAGGTGGCGATTTCGCTGGGCACGCCGGGCCTAACCTCGGGCAGGGCAGACGGCGCAGGGCGGGCCCATGCCGCACCGATCAACGCCGCAGCAGCCACGGCCCGCAGCGCCTCGGCCAGCCCGCTTGCGGGCACGATGCCTTTTGCGATCAACTGCGTAGCAAGCGCTTCGGGCATATTCTCGGCCAGCGCGCTCGCCACGATCCGCACCGTGCCCGCCGCCGCCGGACTTGCTCGCACCGCCGCGAGATAAGCCGCAATGGTCACGTCCCAATCCTCAGCGGTGCAGCGATCCGCGCGGGGGAAATCGAGGATCAGCAACGAGGCTTCGAAATCCGCCGCCAGCAGGCCCGCAAAGCACGCGGTTTGCGCGGCCAAATCGCCCCAGATATAGGTGTGATAATCGAGCGGATTGGCGACATTTACGCGCGGGCCCAGCACCGCCTCCAATTCGGCCTGCACCGCTGGGGGAAAGTCCGGTGTTTCAAGCCCCGCGCGCTCGGCGAGATCAGCCGTGAGCGAGGCTTCGCCGCCCGAGCAGCTGGCGCTAGTGATCCGCGTGCCCCGCAAGGGACCGCTCACATGGAGCAGCTTCAGCGTTTCAAGGAAGCTGGCGGGATCATGCGCGCGCGCCACGCCGTACCGCGCAAAAAGCGCATCGCATAGCGCGTCGGCCCCCGCGAGCGAACTGGTGTGCGAGAGCGTGAGCGCCGCGCCTTTGGCCGAGGCGCCGGTCTTCAGCGCGACCAGCGGCACGCCCGCTGTGCGCGCGGCGAGGCACGCCTCCGAAAAGCGCGAAACCGATCCCAGCCCTTCCAGATGCAGGCCGATGGCGCTCACCCGTTCGTCCTGAATGAGCGCCTCGATCAAGTCTGCCGGGGTGACATCGGCGCAATTGCCGACCGAAATCACATAACCAATCGGCAGCCCGCGTGTTTGCATCGTGAAATTGAGCGCCAGATTGCCGCTCTGGCTCACAATTGCGACACCGCGCGCACCTTTGGGTCCGGCATCGATGGGCAGGCAGCCGTGCTGATCGGGCCACAGCGCCGCCCGGTCGAACAGATTGAGCATGCCATAGCAATTGGGGCCGATCAGCGGCACGCCCTCGGCAGCAGCGAGCAAGTCCGCTTGACGGGCCTGCCCCTCCTCGCCGCTTTCAGCAAAGTCTGCCGCATAGCAGATCGCGCCGCCTGCTCCGGCAAGTTCGCCCGCCAGCGCGATGGTGGCGGGGGCCGGCGCGGCGATAAACACCGCATCGGGCGCAGAGGGCAGCGCGGCCAAAGCGGGAAAGCAGGGCAGGCCGCCCATTTCCGAGCGCTTCGGATTCACCGGCCAGATCGGGCCGGCAAAGCCCAAAGCGCGGCACTGGCGCACCGCTTCCTCGGCCGCCTTGCCGCCGACAATCGCCAGACTGCGCGGGCGCAGCAGGCGCGCCAGTCGATCTGCGCTCATCCTTCCAGCGGTCGCAGCAGCGCGCGGCTGATGATGTGGCGCTGGATCTCGCTGGTGCCGTCCCAGATACGCTCGACGCGCGCATCGCGCCAGAAGCGCTCGATGGGAAGCCCATCCATCAGCCCCATTCCGCCGAAAATCTGCAGCGCGTTGTCGGTCACGCGGGCCAGCGCTTCGGAGGCGAACAGCTTGGCCATCGCCGCATCGGTATCGGTCATCGTGCCTTGGTCGTCCTTCCACGCGGCGCGCAAGGTGAGGAGCTCGGCCGCTTCAAGCTCGGTCTTCATGTCAGCCAGCTTGAAACCGGTGCCTTGAAACTTGCCGATGGTCTGCCCGAACTGCTTGCGCGTCGCGGCCCACTGCGTCGCCATCTCCAGCACGCGCTGCCCGCGCCCGACCGAGGTGGTGGCGACTTGCAGGCGGGTCGAGCCGAGCCATTGCCCCATCAATTCAAAGCCCTTGTCGAGCTCACCCAAGAGGCTGGAGGCGGGCACCCGGCAATCTTCGAAAATCAGCTCGCACTGATGATATCCCCGGTGCGAAACGCATTTTGGCCCGCGCCGCCGGGTGAGGCCGGGCGTGCCAAAATCGACGAGGAAACAGCTGATCGTTTTCTTGCCGCCGCTCTCGCCAGTGGCGGCGCAGAGGATCACGAAATCGGCGACATCGGCGTGGCTGATGAAATGCTTGGTGCCGTTGATGACGAAATCATCCCCGTCGCGGCGGGCGAAAGTGCGCATCGAGCGCACATCCGAACCGGCATCGGGCTCGGTCATGGCAAGGCAATCATGCCGCTCGCCGCGGATCGTGGGGAGCAGGTATTCCTCGATCTGGCTGCCCGCGCAACCGCGCAGGATATTGCTCGGCCGCGCGATCATCATCTGGAGGCCATAGCTGGCGCGGCCCAGTTCGCGCTCCATCAAGGTGGTGTCGAAAGTGCCCAGGCCCCCGCCGCCCAGCTGTGCCGGCATGTTCACCGCATAGAGCCCGAGCGCTTGCGACTTGGCGCGGATTTCGGCGGCCAGTTCGTCCGGCACGCTGTCGGTATCCTCAACCAGCTTCTCATGCGGATAGAGCTCGGTCTGGACAAAGCGCCGCACGGTTTCGACCAGCATCTGCTGTTCGGAAGAAAGTTCGAAATGCATCACGCAGGCTTTCGTTGAATGGCAATGTTGCGCCCCGCCTGCGCAGGGCGGGGCAAGTGCGCGTGCGCGGCGAGCACGGCCTGCACGCGCGCATGGAGATCGAGCGACATCGGCACGCTGCGGCCCGCTGCCATGTCGACATGGACCAGCATCTGCTCGCCCGTTGCCAGCAGCGCCCCGGTTTCGGCATTGTGCATGGCGTGGAAGATATGCAGCCGCTTTTCGTCGGCATCGAGCAATTGCAGCGAAAGATCGAGCCGGTCGCCGAGATGCGCTTCGGCCAGATTGAACATCATGGTCTGCACGGTGAACAGCGAATGGCCGCCCGCGCGGGTTGCATCGTCGATCCCGATCAGGCGGAAGAACGCGTCGGACTGGTCGCCGAACACCAGCAGATAGCAGGATTCGCTCATGTGCCCGTTGTAATCGACCCAATCGCGCGGCACGGTCGGGCTGATCAGGTGCAAGGGCGCGGCGATTGGCTCGCCCGGCTGGATCGGGTGCGCGGCCACGCCTTCGAGCGGTGTGCGCAGGCCGTGCCCGGCTTCATCCATGGTGTTCTGCGGCGTCATGTCCGATCCTTGCTAGCGGTCTGCGATCGCGCCTGCACCTTGGCAGAGCAGTCCGCCGCAGCCATCCGAAATTCTAATGCCCAACATCATCGCCGTTTAGCCACGCGCAGACGCCGAGCGTCGCGGTCTTCGACAGTTGCGCCGGATTGACCAGCCCCGCCACCAGCCGCGCGCGGCCGCGCTCGCAGACCAGCGTGTGGTCGCCGTGGCCCGCCACATCGAGCAAGAGCTGGTCCCAGTGGCGGTACTGCACATCGTGGCCCTCGCCCGGATAGCGGCGGAAGGCGACTTTGCCCGCGACCTTGCTCGCCCAGTATTCGCCTTGGCTGGGAGGCACCAATGGATCGGCCTCGCCATAGTAGAAGTATGCCGGGGCCGGGAACGCGGCGACCGGCGCGGGCGCATCGCAGAACCGGCGATATTCGCGCGCGACGCCGCGCGCATCGCCGCGCTGCCCCGCGATGAAATAGGCATGCGCGCCCTCGTCTGCCGCGCGGTCGGCAAAGCCGGGAACTTTGGCGACGACCCCAGCAGGGGACATCGCCCAGAACACGCGCGGCGCGCCGACTTGGCGGCCAAGACCGGCCTCCAGCGCCGCCTGATCGCTGGTGCAGACAGGAGTGCTCGCCGGCGCTGAGGCAATCGCGGCCAGCATGTGCCACGAGTCGACCCGCTCCGGCATGGCGGCGACGATATGCCCAGCATAGGCCCCGCCGCCCGAGATCGCGACGAGGGCGAAGCGCTTTACGCCGAGGCGGTCCAGCACTTGCCGCACTTCGCCGGTGTAGTCGGCAAAGGTCCATGCCGGATCATAGGCAGTATCGCCCAGGCCATTGCGCTCGACCGCGATGATCCGCACTTTGAGCCTTCGGCGCAGGGTATCGAGAAACGCGACCAGCTCGGGCGCGCGGGCGCTCGTGCCGACGCCGCCGATAAACAGCATGGGCCGCCAGCCCGGTTCGCCGGTGTCGGTGAAGTGCACCGTGCGGCCTTCGCGAGATTGCAGGCTTTGCAGCGGGGTGCCGATCGGATCGAACCGATCGGGAAAAGCGATCGGCTTTGCCGATGCCGGGACGGCAAGCACCAGTGCGATGAGCATGAGCCAGCGCAGGATCATCGGACCGGCTCCGTTTCGAGGTTGCGGTCAAGCCCGGGGATCTGCGCCAGCTCTGCGGCGAGATCGAGGCTGCGGCACAGCCACAGGTAGACAGCGGCCGATACCGGCAGGCCGATCAGCATCGAGATATCCGCCCGGCCCAGCATCGCGGCGACCGGCCCGACATAAAGTGCGGTCTTGAAGAACGGGATCATCGCGATGAAGCCGATGGCATAGGCCGCAAGCCCCCGCCAGTTCCACCGTCCATAAAGTCCATCGGCCATGAACATCGCGCGGATCGAATAGCGCCCTTTGCGTGCGAAAAAGAAGTCCGCGAGGTTGATCGCGGTCCACGGCGTGAAGAGGTAGACCAGCACACCCAGAAACGCCTCGAAGCCATGGAGAACATTGCCGCCAACGGCCAAGGACAGCGCGAGCGATGCCGAAAAAACCGTCGCCAACGCGCCGAGGCGCGCTGCGGCGCCCAGCTTGATAGGGGTCAGGCTATCGACAACGCTGAGCAAGGTGAGCGACGCGCCATAAAAATTGAGCGCGGTGATCGTGATCAGCCCGAAGAAGCTGGTGGTGAGCATGATCACGCCAAACCCGCTGAACATCGCGTCGGCACTGCGGCGCAGCGCCACGACAATGTCCGGGTCGGTGAAGGCTGCGGCGGCGAACGCGCCGACCAGCATCATCCAGGCGCCGCCGATGAACGCGCCCCAGAATGTCCAGAAAAACGCTGGCCAGATCCCCACCGTGCGCGGCAGGTAGCGCGAATAATCCGACACATAGATCGACCAGCTGAGCTGATAGGTCGCAGCAGCAAAAAACTGGACGAGGAACAAGGTCGGCTTGAACACGCCTGGGCGGAGCAATACGCCGAAATCGGTGATCACGAAGGCACCCGCCGTGTACACTAACAGCGCCGCCAGCATGAGATAGGCCACCACGCGCTGCGCCGTGTGGATCAGATCGTAACCGATCACCGCCACGGCGATGGCCAGACCCGCAAAGACCACGATGGTCGGGCCTTCGGGCAGGCCGGTCAATTCTTTGACCGTGCTCGCCGCGAGCGATTGGTTGAGCGCGTTGAAGCCGATGTAGGTGACCAGTGCGACAACCCACACCAGCAGGGCACCGAGGTAGCCGAACTGGGGGCGCGACTGGATCATCTGCGGCAGACCGAGGTGCGGCCCTTGCGTGCAATGCAGCGCCATCAGCACTGTGCCGAGCACGCAGCCGCCGATCACGGCTATGCCTGACCAGAACAAGTCGAGCCCGGCGGCCACGCTGATCGCGCCGGTGGCCAAGGTCGCCAGATGCGCGTCGCCTGTAAACCAGACTGGCCAGAGGTGCCGCACCTTGCCGCGCCGCTCAGCCGGCGGAACATAGTCGATCGAGCGGGTTTCAACCAAGGCCACGTGGCATCATTCTCCCCAGAACGTCCCCCGACCGGATCAACCCGGCATACTGATCTGTCGGCCGATACCCTGAGGCGGCGGCAAATGCGCTTGTCCCGCCACGAGCGCCTTCGCCATGTCCTGCATGGCTTGAGGGGCCGGGGCTGATTTCTCGGCCTGGGCATCGACATGAACCAGCATGTGCTCGGCAGTCGCGATCACCGCATTCTGCGCGGCGCTGACCATCTCGTGGAACAGGTGCAGCCGCTTGCCATCCGCCGCCAGCACGCGCGTACGCACTTCGACCGGTTCGCCCAGCCGGGCCTGACCCAAGTGGCGCAAGTGCGTCTCGACCGTGTACCACGAATGGCCCGCAGCGACATAATCCGGCCCTGCACCAATCCTTGTGAGGACAACATCGGTCGCGTCACCAAACAGTTTGAGATAGGCCCATTCGGTGAGGTGTTCGTTATAGTCGATCCATTCGGGCTCAACCGGGGTGGATATGGTCAGCAACCGGCCATCGCCCAGCGCGGGCCCATTCGCCGCGGCTGCGCCGCCCAGCCGCGCGCGGTGCGCCCGCGCCACCGCGCCTGCGGCGAAATTGTTGCGCTCCAGCGCGTGGGTCAGATCGACAAGGCAATCGTCGCGCAGCTTTTCAAACGTGCGCAAATCGACGCCGTCTGCCTGCTCGTCGGATTGGTGAGTGATCGTCTCGATCAGTTCGTCGGTCAGCTTCGGGCCGATCAGCTTGGTCCAGGGCCATTCCATCGATGGGCCGAACTGGTGGAGGAAATGGCGCATGCCGTCCTCGCCGCCCGCCAGCCGGTAGACAAGGAAGGTGCCCATGAACGACCAGCGCATCCCCGCGCCAAAGCGGATGGCATCGTCGATTTCGGAGGCCGTCGCAATCCCGTCGTTGATCAGCCATAGCGCCTCGCGCCACACGGCTTCGAGCAGACGGTCGGCGATGAAGCCGTCGATCTCCTTGCGGACATGGAGCACTTTCATGCCGATCCGCGTATAGACGGCGGCGGCGATGTCCTTCGTCGCTTGGCTGGTCAGGTCGCCGCCGCAGACTTCGACCAGCGGCAGCAGATAGACCGGATTGAACGGGTGGCCGACCACCAGCCGATCGGGCCGCGCCATGCTTGCCTGCAGCTTGGTCGGCAGCAGGCCAGAAGTAGACGAGCCGATCACCGCATGGCCGGGCATCGCTGCGTCGATTTCGGCGAGCAGGCGCACTTTCAGGTCCTCGCGCTCAGGCAGGCTTTCCTGAATGAAATCGGCATCCTGCACCGCCTCGGCAATGCTTGCCGCAAACGTCACCGTGCCTTCGGCGGGAAGCGCCTGGCCGAACAGGCGGGACAGCGCGCGGCGCGCATTGGCCAGCACCGCCATGGTCTTGCGCTCGATCTCGGGATCGGGGTCGTAAATCGCGAGATCAATCCCGTTGAGCACAAAGCGCGCCGCCCAGCCCGCGCCGATCACCCCGCCGCCGACAATGCCGACTTTCCGGATTTCGTGTGCCATGTGCGTCCCGCTCCTAGCGCTTGATCAGCTTGAGTTTGGTGCGCACGTCCGCAGGGGTCATGATGCGCGCGCCCATGCCCGTCAGGATCTGCACCGCGCGCTCGACCAGCTGGCCGTTGCTGGCAAACTGTCCGCGCCCTAGATAGAGGTTGTCCTCCAGCCCTACGCGCGCATTGCCCCCAGCCAGCGCCGCCATGGCGACAAACGGCAGCTGATTGCGCCCGATCGAAAAGCCACTGAATACCGCGCCCGGCGGCAACTGGTGGACCATCGCCATCGTCGTCAGCGGATCATCGGGCGCGCCATAAGGGATGCCCAGGCACAGCTGGATCATGACCGGATCATCGAGAAGCCCGTCGCGGATCAGTTCTTTGACATAAACGAGATGCCCGGTGTCGAACACTTCGAGCTCGGGCCGCACGCCGAGCCGCTGCACTTCGGCAGCCATGGTGCACAGCATGCCGGGCGTGTTGGTCATTACATAGTCGGCTTCGGCGAAGTTCATCGTCCCACAATCGAGCGTGCAGATCTCGGGCAACAGCTCTTGCACATGGATCAACCGCTCCATCGGGCCGACCATGTCGGTGCCCGCCGGATCGAGCGGCAGCGGGTGCTCGCCCGCGCCGAACACGATATCGCCGCCCATCCCGGCGGTGAGATTGATCACGACGTCGGTGTCGCTGGCGCGCACGCGCTCGACCACTTCGCGGTAGAGCGCCACATCGCGGCTGCCCTTGCCGGTTTCGGGATCGCGCACATGGATATGGGCAATCGCCGCGCCGGCCCGCGCGGCCTCGATGGCGGCATCGGCGATCTGCACGGGCGTGATCGGCAAGGCAGGATGTTTGTCTGCAGTAGCGCCCGATCCCGTCACGGCGCAGGTGATAAAGGTTTCGAAATTCATGGCATATCCTCCCGGCCAGACGCCCTGCTTAGTGCGAATGTGCGGCAAGAAAACCGCGAAATGTGCCTGATCATGGCGCTTTGCGAAAAACTCCTGCCGCGCCTTGGCTGTCCATATCGAGCGACAGGCTCTCGGTATGGCCGTCGATGGCAATCGCCTGGCCTGAAATGCGCTGCCCGGCGGGTGAGGCGAGGAAGCGCACCATGCCCACGATATCGTCGTTGGTGGCAAAGGCCCTGAGCGAAGACTGGCGCTTGTATTCGGATTCTACCTCGGCCACCGAAAGCCCGCGCGCCTGCGCATCCGCCGCGATCACCCGGTCGATGCGCGGCCCCTCGACACTCGCGGGGCAAAGCGCATTGGCGCGGATGCCCTCGGGGCCCAGCTCCATTGCCAGAGTTTTGGTCAGGCCGATCAGCGCCCATTTGCTGGCCACATAAGGCCCCCGCAGCGGACAGCCAAGCAGCCCGGCATTGGAACTCATCGTGATGATTGAGGAACCGGGGGCTTTGGCGCGGAGCAAGGGAATAGCCGCCCGCGTCATCAGGAACATGCCGTTGATGTTGACGTCGATGGTCCGCTGCCAGTCCGCGACAGGTTGCTCCTCAAAACGCGCCGTGGGGCCGGAAACGCCCGCGTTGTTGACCAGCAGGTCGATCCCTCCAGGCCCCGCGCGGGCCAGATCCTTCTCCACCGCGCGGTAGAAGCCATCGACCGCCCCGGCATCGCTCACATCGCAAGGAAAGGCTGTGAGCCCTGGGCCCGCCTGCGCCAGCGCGGCGAGCGCGGCCTCGTCCGAATCGCAGACATAAACCCGCCAGCCATCGGCGTTCAGCCCCCGCGCAATCGCAAGGCCGATGCCGCTGGCAGCGGCAGAGATGATGGCAGTCTGCACGGGCGATTGCAGTCTCTAGCAGGGTGGCGTTGCCCAGTGAGATCGCACTCGCTGCAGTATTGCGCAACCGCATCTAACCGACTTGATTGTGAACAACCCGCAGGTAAGGTTTGCAGCCATGGGCAAAGAGATGACCGCGCAAGGACCGGCAGTGATCGCCGCATTGTCACATGCACGGCGCGCATTCGCTTGGCTGCTGGCGGCGGCGCTACTAGCGGCGCATGGCCCTGCTCTTGCCGCGCCGGTTGTCCGAGTGGGCCCGCAGGTTCTGGTCGGCACTGCCGAGGGCAAGGGCGTCGCCTCGTTTCGCGGCATAGCCTATGCCCGCGCGCCGGTGGGGGCGCTGCGCTGGCAAGCGCCGCAGCCTATGCCGCCACGCCGCGGCCGCATCCATGCGACGCGCTTTGGCCCGGCCTGCCCGCAAAGCGATGGCAACACGCGGTGGTATCGCAATGTCGCCAAGGCGATGGGCGCTGCGCCAAAGCTGATCGCTGGCCCCGAACGGGTGGGCGAGGATTGCCTCTATCTCAACGTCTGGACCGCCGCTCCTCGTCCGTTAGCGCCGAGTAAGCGCCGTCCGGTCATGGTCTGGATTCACGGCGGCTCGAACGAGAATGGCTATGGGCACGAGCCGAACTATCACGGCACCCAGCTCGCGCAGCAGGGCGTGGCGGTCGTCTCGCTCAATTACCGGCTCGGCCTGCTCGGCTTTTTCGCGCACCCCGCGCTGGGCAAGGACGCCAGCGGGCAGCAAGGGCTGCTCGATCAAGTGGCGGCGCTGCGCTGGGTCAAGGCCAACATTGCGCAGTTTGGCGGCGATCCCGCGCGCATCACGCTGTTTGGCGAATCGGCTGGTGGCACCGATATTGCAGCACTTGCTGCGATGCCCGAAGCGCAAGGGCGGTTCGCGCAGCTTATCCTCCAGAGCGGCTACCTCGCCCCGGCGGCGGTGCTGAGCCCCGCCGAAGCCGCGCGCTTTTCGCTTGGCCTGTTCGCCGAAGACGAAACCGCCAGCAGCCTGCGCGCCATGCCGTGGCAAAGCCTTGTCGCGCTGCAGGAAAAAAAGCTCGCTGGGCATTTTTATGCACCGGTTGCCCGAATGCCGCTGCACCTGCCGGTGCCCGCGCTGATCGGGAGCAATGCCGACGAGAACCTTATGTACTTGCCGCAAGGCGAGGCCGCGCAAACAACCGAACTGGCCGCCGAACTGGCGGACTTTGCACCGCCGCAGGCCGCGCGGATCAGGGCCTTGACGCAGAGCAAGGCCGAGGATCCGGCACGTCGCCTCGAACTGGTCGGGGCCGGAAAGGCGTTCCACTGCCCCTCGGCCCGGCTTGCCGCGCAAGCTGCGGCGGCGGGGCAGCGCGCGTATGTCTATCGCTTTGCGCGGGTGCGGCCCGGCGGGCACGGGCTCGGCGCGTATCACGGGGCCGAGATTCCTTATGTCTTCGATACGGCGGATGCCTGGCTGCCGGGGGACGCGGCGGATCGCAGGGTGAGCGAGGCGATGCAGCGCTATTGGGTCAATTTCGCCCGCTCGGGCAATCCCAATGGTGCCGGGCTCCCGCTCTGGCCCCATTGGCACTCCGCGCAGCGCGCCGCGCTCGAACTGGGCGACACGGTTGCGCCGCGCCCTATGCCCCATGCCGATCTGTGCGCGCTGTTGATGCCGGAGTGATCAGGCTTTAAACCGCCAGCGTGACCGCATGGTTCTCGAGTGCATCCCCGCCAATGCCGCGCACACCCCTTTCGGCCAACGCCGCGACTACCGCTGCCGGATCGAGTGCCTGCACTGGCTTGCCCTGTGCCAAAGCCATGGCCGCCGCGATGCCCGCCGCCTCGCCCATCGCCATGCATTGCGGCATGCCGCGCACCGAGGCGAAAGCTGCCGGATCGGCGCAGACCAGCCGCCCGGCGAACAGCAGATTGGCGATCGCGCGCGGCACCATGGCGCGGAACGGCAGCGTATAGTAGTCCCCCTTGGCCACGATCGCATCGTGGGTCATCGCGGCATCGCCACGCATCACGTCATCGATCGGATTGTCACAAGCCACGATCCCGTCCGCCGGTTTGGCGCCCGCCGCCAGATCCCCCGCCTGGATGCGGTGGACGGCCTCCAGCTTGCGCGTTTCGCGCACGCCCACGGTGGGCCCAAGCGCATTCATGCGCGCGTGGGCAAAGCCCGGCACGCGCTCGATCAGAAAGCGCGCGAGCTGGTGGCAGCGCCGCCGCCCTTCCTGCGTCGCCCGCGCCACGCCCTGCGGATCGGTACCGTCCACACCGCGGATATGCACCGAGTTGCAGAACACCGTATCGCGGTGAAACCCGCGCATCAGATAAAGCTTGGCGAGATCAGGATGCAGCCGCCCCTCGGCAATCCCCGCTTCGGCTTCCTTGGTGAAATAGGGATCGCCCCGGGCGAACACCTCATTCCACGGCGCGTTCAGCATCGAGAACGAGAGCGTGACGCCCATCATATTGCCGCGCCCGTCGCCCACTGTGAACGGCACCCCGGCCTTGGCCGAGAGATCGCCGTCGCCTGAACAGTCGATGACCATGCCCGTCTCGAACGTCAGCGGCCCGGTCCGGTCGGTGCCGGCCACGCGGCGGATGTGCCCGTCTTCGATCTGCGGCGCACCGGCAAAAGTGTTCAGATGCACCTCGACGCCCGCTTCCTCGAGCATCTGGAACATCGCGAAGACCGCTGCCTCATGATCGTAGACCACTTCGAACCCGAAATTTTCGAGCGTCGAGTGCCGCACTTCGGCCAGCGGCGGCTGCGCGGCGCAAAGCTGGTCGGTGAGCGCGCCGAACACGCCGCCGATGCTGCGCCCGGTGGGATAGCCGCCGCCCCACGGCATGCCGGGGCAGAACGCCATGACGCCGCCGATCTTGCTGGTCCCCTCGATCAGCCGCACGCGCGCGCCCGCACTAGCCGCGCCGAGCGCCGCGCCGAAACCAGCGGTGCCGCCGCCGATCACCAGAACATCGGCCGCAATATGCCGCTTCATCAATACCTCACCGCCCGTTTCTGCGCCTGAGAATTTGCAGAGAGCGGCGATGGCAGCAAGCGGGAATTGGTGCGCGCTTGCCAGCGCGCCGCGCAGCGGGCTTAATAGGGTCTTAAATCAAGACCGATTCCGGAAAGCCCGCCGATGACTGCGCCCACGATCGCCGACAGACTCGTTCTCCCTTGCGGCGCTGTCCTGCCCAATCGCCTCGCCAAGGCGGCGATGACCGAGGGGCTGGCCGATCCGCAAGGCCGCGCTACGCCGGATCTTGAGCGGCTTTACGGGCTCTGGTCCGATGGCGGCGCAGGCCTGCTGATCACCGGCAATGTCCAGATCGACCGTGACCATCTGGAGCGCCCCGGCAATGTCATCATTCAGGGCCCGCAGGATGAGGCTGCGCTGGCAGGCCTGCGCGCGATGGCGAGCGCCGGCAGGCGCGCCGGATCGAGCAATGCGGGCGGCCACATCTGGATGCAGATCAGCCACGCCGGCCGCCAGACACAGGTCACGGTCAACCCGCATCCCAAAGCGCCGTCGGCCATCGCGGTCGGCTTGCCCGGCAAGCAGTTCGGCATGCCAGTGGCGCTCACCGAGGCGGAGATTCTGGACCTCATCGAACGTTTCGGGTTTGCCGCCGAAGTGGCGAGGGACACCGGCTATACCGGCGTGCAGATCCACGCCGCGCACGGCTATCTGCTTTCGCAGTTCCTCAGCCCGCGTGCCAACTTGCGCAGCGACCAATGGGGCGGCAGCCTTGAAAACCGGGCGCGCATGCTCATGGCCGTTGTCGCGCGGGTGCGCGCGGGGGTGGGGCCGGAATTCCCCATCGGCGTGAAGCTCAATTCGGCCGATTTCCAGAAAGGCGGCTTCGCCTTCGAAGACAGCGTGATCGTGGCGGGCTGGCTGCAGGCAGCGGGGGTCGATCTGCTCGAAATCTCCGGCGGCTCTTATGAACAGCCCGCGATGATGGACATTCAGGGCATGGAAGCCCCCGAAGCGCCGCCGCAGACGGCCTCGACCTCAAAGGCTTCTACCATGGCGCGCGAGGCCTATTTCGTCGATTTCGCCAAAACCATGCGCGCCTCGCTCTCCATGCCGCTCCTCGTCACCGGCGGTTTTCGCAGCCGCCGCGCGATGAACATGGCGCTGGAAACGGGCGGGGCAGACATGATCGGCCTCGGCCGCCCGCTCTGTGTCGATACCGCAGGCCCGGCCAAGCTGCTCGCGGGTGCAGACGAACTCGACCGCTGGGAGAGCAAGCTCAAGCTCCTGCCGCCGTGGCTCTCGTTCCTCGGCGGGCTCAAGATGATGCGCGCGGTGGAGGGCTTTGCCATCACCTATTGGTACTACGCCCAAATCGACGCGATCGCGCGCACCGGCAAGGCCAGTATCGGCATTTCGCCGTTCGCCGCGCTGCTCAGCATTCAGAAAGCGGGCAAGGTTTGGCTCAAGGCGCGCAAGGATTGATAGAGAAATTCCGCCGAGGGGCATCTGCCTCATCACACGGCAGACAAGTACCGGTGAGGATGTAGCAATGGATCTGGGAATTGCGGGGCGCAAGGCGCTGGTTAATGGCGGTAGTGCGGGCATGGGGCGCGGGGCCGCTCTGGCGTTGGCGCGCGAGGGTGTGGACGTGTTCATCTCCGCGCGCGGGGCCGAACGGCTGGAGGCGACTTGCGCCGCCATTGCCGCCGAAACCGGCGCCAAGGTCCATGCCATCATCGCCGATCATGCCAGCGACGAAGGCCGCGCGGCTATCCTCGCCGTCTGTCCCGATCCCGACATCTTCGTCGCCACGTGCGCCCCGCCGCCGTTTACTGGCGATTTCCGTGAGGTTTCGCGCGAGGCGTTCGAACGCGCCGTGGCCACCGCGCTGCTCAGTCCGATCGACTACATCAAGGCCGTGACCGGGCCGATGGTGGCGCGGCGCTGGGGCCGGATCCTCAATATCAGCACCGGGGCGGCCAAGTATCCCGCCGCGATGCGCGTGCTCTCCGGTCCGCCCCGCGCCGCGCTGGCCAATTATTGCCATGCGATCTCCAAGGAACTCGCGCCGCACAATGTGACGATCAACTCGGTGCTGCCGGGGATGCATCATACGCCCGGTATCGAGGACGTGCTGGGCCCCCGCGCCGAGGCCAACGGGCGCACCTATGACGAGGAAGTCGCCGCTTTCGTCAAAGCAGTGCGCCTGCCCGCCGGGCGCTTCGGCGACGCCGAGGACCTGGGCGCGTTGGTGGCGATGTTCTGCAGCGCGCAGGCCAGCTACATGACCGGCCAGTCGCTGGTCGTCGACGGCGGCATCGGCACCTCGACGTTCTAGTTCGGTCCATACCCTGCCCCGCGCACCAGCTTGCCTGGCCGCGCGCCGGTTGACTGGTCAAACCGGCCGATGATCTCGCCCGCGACGATGGTCGCCTCGTAGCCAGTGGCGCGCTGGTGCAGGCGGCGCCCGCCGGCAGGCAGATCGCGCACCACTTCGGGCAAATGGAGCATGAGGCCATCGAGGTCGATCACATTGAGATCGGCCCGAGCACCGGGCACGAGCAGCCCGCGATCATTGAGGCCAACCGCGCGCGCCGCCTTCTGGCTCAGCATGTGGACGGCTTCGGCCAGTTCCAGCCGCAGCGGCCCCGCGCCCCTCACGAACTGGGTCAGCAGGTAAGTCGAGTAGCTGGCATCGCAAATCGCCCCGTAATGCGCGCCGCCATCGCCGAGGCCGGGAACGCAATAAGGATGGCGCAGCATCTCGTGCGCGCTCTCCAGCGACGCATTCTCGTAATTGCCCAGCGCGGCGAGGAAGAGGCCCCGGCCATTCGTCTCAAGCAGCCGCTCGTAGGCGATCTCCTGCGGCGTGCAGCCGCGCGCGGCGGCTTGCCCGGCCATGCTCATATGCGCCGGCGGGGCATAGTCGGGCGGATTGTCGAGCGGGAACAGCCAGCGCCAGTTGCGCGCGAGTTCGTTGAACGGATGGCCGGGGGCGAAATCCTCGGTCAGGAGCGCGGCGCGCAAGTCGGGATCGCGCATCGCGGCGACTTGCTCGTCAATCGAAAGGTGCGCGATCTTGGCCCAGCTCGGGCACAGCACGAAGGGGTGCACCGTCAGTTCCAGCCCTGCGATCAATCCGATCGGGCGCGGCATCACTTGCGCATGGGCGATGCCGCCCGCCGCATTGGTCGCCTCCAGCTTTTCCAGCACCCGCCGCCAGCGCGGCGGCGCGTCGTTGCCCGAAGCCAGCGTGAACGTCGCCGGGCGGCCGCTGGCGGCGATCACCCGCTCGATCACGGGGTATTCCTTGTCCCACCCGACAAACGCATCGAGCACGACTTGAAACGTCCCCGCGCCCGCATCGGCCATGCCGCGCGTGATCGCCTCCAGCTCGGCAATATCGGTGTCGAACGTCGGGATCGCCGCACCATCGGCGGTCTTGTGGATCGACAGGCGCGAAGTGGCAAAGCCGATCGCTCCGGCGCGCATCGCCTCGGCAGTCAGGCGGCGCATGAGCGCAAGATCATCGGCCGTGGCCAGTTCGCGTGCCGCGCCGCGCGCACCCATGGCATAGACCCGAAGCGGTGAATGCGGGAGGTAGGCGGCCACATCGATGTCGCGCTTTCCTGCGGCGACCTTGTCGAGATATTCCGGGAATGTCTCCCAGTCCCACGACAGCCCCTCGGTCATCACCACGCCGGGAATGTCCTCCACCCCTTCCATGACATTGATCAGCATCTGGTGATCGGCCTTGCGGCAAGGCGCGAAGCCTACCCCGCAATTGCCCATCACCGCCGTGGTCACGCCATGCGCGGACGAGGGCGAGAGTTCCTCGGCCCAGATGCACTGGCCGTCATAATGTGTGTGGACGTCGACGAAGCCGGGGGTGACGACGCGGCCCTGCGCGTCGATTTCCTCTGCGCCGCGCCCGCTGAACGCGCCGATGGCGGCGATCCGCCCGCCCGCGATGGCGATATCGCCCTCGATCAGTTCGCCCCCGCTGCCGTCGGCAATCGTGCCGCCGCGGATCACCAGATCATAATCGGCCTGCATCGCCTCACCCTCCGTTCACAAGTCGCCCGATGCCGCCAATCAGCGAGCCGAGCACAAAAATATAGATTGGCGGCATCGAGATATAGAGCGGGATCAGCCGCTTTTCCGCCGCCAGGTGATAGCCCCGCGCATAAAGAACCCGCATGAACGGCCAGATCGCGCCGATCCCGGCTGCCCACAGCGGGCTGACGACATAGGCAAAGAGCCACAGGCCGGGCAGAAACAGCACCAGATGTTCCAGCGTATTCTGATGCGCGCGCACATAGCGCTCATACTCGGGCGGCCCGCTATGCGAGGGAGGCTCGATCTTGAACCGCACCCGCGCCAGCCCCGCCATGAGCAGCGTGAAGTAATAAGCCAGCAGCGCCAGCGCGCTGACGATCACGACATAAGTGTAAGGATCGGACATGGATATGCGCGCGCCTTTGCTGCGAATGCCAAGGCTGGCCTAATGGGACCGGCGCGGCAACTCACACTTTTGTGGCCTGCATGAGCGCGCGCAGACAGCCCCGCCCGGCGCCGCCTAGGTGCAATCATTGCAATTGTTGCGCCGCTTTAAGGATCAGCGCCGGAATCTCGGTTGACCTCGATCAGCCCAGCGGCAGCAAGCCCGGTCACTTGCGCGGTGGCAAAGCTGATGCCGTGGAGATTGCGCTGCTGTGGCACCCCATCAATCGGGCGGGGATAGCCTGAGGCATAATAGAGCCCGTCCGCGCTCAGCCGGACCGAGCCGCGTGCAACATCCCAGTCGAGCCCTACTGCAATGACATCGGCCAGCATGCCCGGCCAGCATGGTGCACCATCTGCGGCGGTTCGCGGCGCGACGACGCGCGCAGTGCTGCGCGCCAATGCTGCGGCAAAGTGATCGGCGTGAGCCGGGTTGGTGGTGCCAAGGCTGAGGTTGCAGAAATCGGCGCCTTGTGCGCTGGCCCAATCCATCGCTGCGATCAGCGCGCGGGGCGAGGCGCGCAGACCCTCGCGGAACACCCGGATCGGCAGGATCAGCGCATCGGGCGCCAGTTCCTGGATCGCGGCGGTCACCGCTGTGCCATGGCCCACTCGGTCGAGCGTTGCGGTTTCGTCTTGCTCCATCGTGCCATCGGCGAGCACTGACACGCCCGGCAGGAGGTGACTGGCTATGATATGCGGATGGCCGGGGTGCACCCCGCTGTCGATCACCGCAATGCGCAACCGTTCAGACACGCAGGTTTGCCTTTCCGTCTGTCAGCGTCACCACCAGATCAGCGCCTTCGGTTAGCGCAGGGCGGTGCGTGATGATGATCAGCGTCGCCTCAGGCAGCGCCTCGCGCAAGCCTTCGGCGACCCGCCGCTCCGTCGCCGCATCGAGCGCCGCGGTCGGTTCATCCAGCACCAGCACCGAAGGCCGGCGCAGCAACGCGCGGGCAATCGCGATGCGTTGGCGCTCGCCCGCAGAGAGCGAGAGCCCGCGTTCGCCCACCGGCGTCTGCAATCCTTGCGGCAGGCGCTCCAGCAAGGGACCAAGTCCTGCAGCTTCAGCTGCGGCCTGAACCTCGGCGGTGGTTGCGCTATCCAGCGCGAAGGCGATATTGGCGGCGATCGAGGTGTTGAACAGGAACGGGGCCTGATCGACCAGCAAAACCTCTCGGCGCAGATCGGCAAGCGCGACATCGCGGATATCCGCCCCGTCGATGGTGATGCGGCCGCTCTGCGGGTCCTGCAGCCTTACCAGCAAGTCCGCCAGGGTCGATTTGCCCGCCCCGCTTTCGCCAAGAACCGCGCAATGCGTGCCTGCCGGGATCGTGAGATCGACACCGTCCAGCACCGCGTCGCGGTCATGGCGGAAATGCACGCCTTCAAAGCGGATCGCGCGGCGCACCGGACCCAGCGGCAAGGGCTCGGCGCGCTGGATCACATCAGGCACCGTGTCGAACAGCTCGAAAATCCGCCCCAGCGAAACACGGGTTGATGCAAGTCCCGAGGATAGCCCCAGCAAGGCCTGCACCGGCCCGAAAAGCCGCGCGTGATAGGCCATGAAGGCCACGAGCGTGCCGATCGTGAGTTCGCCCGAAAACACCCGCCAGCCGCCATAAAGCGTGACTGCGGCGGTCGAGATCGCCAGCAGCGCACCGGGCAGGGCGCCGGTCAGGAAGGAGGCCACCTGCATGCGCAACATGGCCTCGACAAACCGGCCATTGGCATCGGCAAACCGGGCCAGTTCATGCCGCTCGGCGCTCAGCGCGGTGACCACCCGCATCCCCATCACCGTATCGACCAGCAGGCTGCCCAGATCCGCGCCACGCTCGCGCATGTCGCGGGTGATATCGACCAGCTTGCGCTGCAGCCGCACAAACACAAGCACCGCAATGGGCACGAGCACAGTGCCGAGAAGAAACAGCCGCCAATCGAGCCAGACCATCAGGACCACGCTGCCGATCAGGAACAGCACATTGCCCAGCGCCGCCAGCAAAGTGTCGGCGGCGGCGCGCTGCACATCGCTGACATCGCTGTTGATCCGGCTCATCAGATCGCCCAGCCGGAAGCGCGCATAAAAGCGCGGGGACAGCGTCTGCAAATGGCGCAGCAAGTCCACGCGGATATCGAAAAGCATCGCCGCCGAGATTTTCACATAGCGATAGCTGGAGGCGATATTGAGCGCATAGCCGCCCAGCGTCACGCCGATCGTCGCCGCCGCTATCCACCACAAGGCCGCCAGATTGTGCCCGAGCAGCGCCTCATCGATCATCAGCTTGGAAAGGTAGGGCTGCGCCAGCGTGACCGCAGTCGCCATGAGGCTGAGCGTGAGCACAAGTATGAGCCGCCCGCGATAGGGCATGAGGTATGGCGTCAGGCGGCGATAGGTGCGCCACTGAGCGACCGGGGGTGACAGGTGCGCGCCATTGGGCGTCTGCGGGTTGTTCATGCCGCCACGGTGCGTTTGGCCAATCGGCTTCCGGTCAGCACAAAGGCCGGTTCCGGCTCCGAGGCCAGCATGCCGGTGCACCAGGCATAGCCCGCCGCCGTTGCCTCGGCCTGCTCCTGCCACCATGGGCCCGAACCGCCGCGCTGATAGAACGGCAGGCATGCAGCGAGATGGCGGCGCAGCGCGGCAATGCACATCGCGCGATAGTGGCGCAAAAAGGGTGCCGGAGCCTCACCTTCCGCAATCGCACTTGCCACTGCGCCGGCCAGAATGCCGCCACGCGCCGCCGTGGCGGTGCCGTCGCCGCAGAGGGGATCGAGCGCGAGGGCCCCGCTTCCTACGCCCAGCCAATCGTCTCCCACCAGATGCTCCAGCACGCGCGGGGCTGTTTCGAAGCGCGCCGCGACCGCCCCTACCGCGCCGATTGCCGGCGCAATGAGGCGGCTTTGGTCGAGCAGCGCATCCAGCGCATCGCCCACCGCGAGGAGCCAGCCGTCTGGCCCGCCCAGCGGGATCATGAACAGCCAGCCCGCCGCGACAGCCTCGACCAGAACCGCCGAGGGATCAGCACTGGCCGCCAGCACGACCGGTGCTACTGCGGCCTCGCGCTGGCCGAACTGGCGGATACCAAGCTCAGGCGGGCGCGCGTGCAGCGTGAATTGCGGCGTTTCGATTGGGAGAACGCCCTCCGCAAGCGGCAGGGCGGACAAAAGCTCGTGGCCAGGCATCGCCACGGCCTGATGCGGGATGGCCACAGGCTCGGGCTCGTTCCACAACACACTGCGCCGGGTGATCCGGTGCGATCCGGCCACGCAGCCCGCGCCGAACAAACCATCCAGCAAATGCAGCGCCTGCTCGCCCAACATGACCATGGGCGCCGCGCCGCGTTCAGGGCCCGGTGCTGCCGAGAAACCAATGCCGTTTTCGGTCAGCACGGCCTGCGCCGCCGCAATTCCAACCCCGTGTCCGGCGAGATGCACGGATGACCGCCGCGCGGCGGTCATGGGCCTCGTCTCACTTCAGGACCAGCATTCCGGCCATGGTTGCGTCGGCACCGAGGTCCCAGGTCTTTTCCAGCTTCATGGTTTGCGCGTCATAGACTTCGATATCGTAGCTTGCGCCGTAGATGTAGAGCTTCGTGCCATCGCCCGACATGCCGAGCTGGAAGCGCGAGCGGCAGCCGAACTCGACCTTATCCTTCAGCTTGAGACTGGTCATGTCGAATTTCCAGAACTCGCAGCGTTTGTTGCCGGTGGTCCCGTTGGTTACCACGGTATAGCCGGTCTTGCCGTCGGGCGTAATTTCCAGCCCCGACATGCCAGTGGTGATTGGCCCCATCGGCGTAAACTTGAACTTGCGCGTGTTGAGATCGAACTTGCCGAGCCCGAACACCTTGTTGTGCACATAAGGATCGGCGGCGGTGAACAGCGAGACAAGCTGGTTGCCATTGGTCATCTGAAACCCTTCGACACCGCCGCCGAACGCCACGTTCTCATATCCCGTGGCATCAGGCTTCTGCACATCGATGCGATCGGCAACCTTGAGCTTGGCGGTATCGACCACCAGCACTTTTTCCTTGAAGATATAGAGCGATTTTCCATCGGGCGAGACCATCATCGGCGCGCGAAAGCCGCCGCTCATAGCATCATCTTCGGGCTCCAGGTCAGCGGTGCGGACGACCTTTTGCAGCTTGATGTCGATCACCGCGTACATCTGCTTGCTGACCTTCCAGCGGTCGATCAGCTTGTCCATGCGCATCATGGTGGTGTAGAAATAGCGCCCGGTCGGGTCGGGAGCGCCGCCATTGAAGCGGTAGCGTTCGGTGGGCGTGTTAAGATCAAACTGCGTGAGGATGGCGTGCGACTTCGCATCCATCACGATCACGCTGCTGTTGGTGATCGTGGTGGCGAAGATCTTCGCCTGATCGGGTGTGACCCGCAAGGACACGGGGAGGCCGCCCGGCAATTGGATCTTCTCGCCGATCTTGCCCGTGGCCTCATCAACCGTGAACAGCTTGTCGGGATACGTGCCCAGCATCAAGGTGCCAGCCATGACGGGCATGCCGACGGCAAGGGCAAGCGCTGCGGATCCTAGCGCGGTCTTCCGGGCAAGCGAGATCATGCAAAAGTCCCTTCTCAGTCAGCAATCCGGGCGGGGGCAGGGAATTACGGGAACACGATGTCGAGGCTGCGCCAGTCCTTGGTCGCGGCCGCGCAGTTGCTTGCCCAATCCGGCGAATAGTTGACATGGTCGGCCATCTGTACAGGCCAGAAGCAGGTGACATAGCAATCGTAGATGTCGCGTTCGGCGGGCTGGCACAGACCAGCGGTGCCGCCGGTGGCGTCCACTTCCCAGCCGGGCGAGAACGAAAGCGAGCAGCCCAGCGGCACGTGCGGCCGGGGTGCCTGCTGCAGTGCGACGACATCCTCGTCCATCGATGCCACATCGGCTTCGATCTTGAATGCTTTGGCGTTAATCGGTTTCAAGTGCTTCATGACAAGCCCTTTCGTTCGGCGAAACGGGTGAGAAATTCCGGATTGCGCTGCGCCAGCACGCCGTAGATCTGCAAGCAGCGGTCGGTCCACTGGCGAATCCAGTCGCAGTAATGCAAGTTGGCATGGCCAGTGTCGCCATAGCGAACGAAGGCTTCGTGGTGGCAGCCCCCGGCGCACATCGGCCGCGCCCAACAAGTGCTGCATTCATACTTCGAGGCGACATGGCCCTTGGTCAGAAAGGCCTCGCGCTTGGTCTGGTCGAGACCCGTGTCGATATGGCCAAGCGTATGCGTGTCGGCATCGGTGAAGCGGTGGCAGGGCGAAAGATCGCCCGACGGGCTAACGCCCAGCAGCCCCAGACCGGCACCGCACGGGTGCGACTTGTTGGTGCCCGCGATCAATTCGGAGATCGTTTCGGACACATTGGTAAACCCATGGACTTTGCCTTGCAGCGCGTATTCCAGCCATTCATCGGCCAGCGCCTCGAAATCGGCGAGCACCCCGGTCATGGCATCGCCGTCCAATGCATAGTCGCGCTCTTCGCCCGAAGTGGTGACGGGCGCAAAGCCGACTTCGTGGAAGCCAATGTCATGCTTGAGGTGGCGATAGATCCGTTGCACGTCGGTCACCCCGGCGCTCAGCGTCACGCGCGCGGTCACGGCGCGGGTCCTGTGCCCGGCGATGAGCTTGCGCAGCCGCGGCTCCATCACGGCATAGCTGCCCTTACCGTTCTTGTAGACGCGGCGTGCATCTTGCAGTTCGGGCGGGCCGTCCATCGACACGGTGACGCCGATTGCGTGGTCTGACAGGAACGCGATGATCTCGTCGGTCAGCAACGTGGCGTTGGTCGTGAGGCTGTAAGTGATCCGCTTGCCTACGGCGGCGGCGGCCTCATCGGCGTAAAGCACCACATCCCGCAGCAGGCGAAAGTTCATCAGCGTTTCGCCGCCGAAGAAGGTGATGTGCACTGCCTCGCGCATTTTGGCGCTGCTAAGCAGGAAATCGACCGACGACTTGGCGGTTTCCAGCGACATGTATTTGGGCTTGCCAGCCGGGGTGGCGATCTTGTCGGCGCCGAACTCGTAGCAATAGGTGCAGGCCAGATTGCACTGGTTGGTGACGTTGAGCACCAGCGCCTGGAGCGGATAATCCGCAGGCGGGGCCGCTGGCATGAGCGCGCGGACCACCTGCGTTGGCTCGATGGCGCGCGCCAAGCGCAGTTCGCGCACTAGTTCTTCTGCATCCGTCGCCGAAACGCCATCGTCCACCAGCGCGCGCACCAGATCATCATGGTCCAGTTCGCCATGCTGGCAGAGCAGATCGAGGACTTTGCGCGTCATGGCATCGGCGGCAAAGATCGCGCCCGCCGTTACCAGATAGATAAACTCCGCGCCCTGCGCCCGAAACTCATGGATTTCGCCGCTGCGATAGCGGTGCGTGAGCCCAGTGGACGTCATGATGTTCATTGCGACACCCCGGGGTTGTCCCACCGCTTGTAGGCAGGAATGGTCACGACAAGATAGGAACGTGCGGTCAAGGGCTGGCCGGTTGCATCCTTTTCGGTCTTGGCGGTCGCAACCACCCAGATATCGCCGTAATTGTTACGGTTCCCGCTGCGCTCCGGGTTCGGCCCGTCGCTTGCGGGGGTGAAGAAGCCCGCCGGGCTCAGCTTGCCGACAAAGTCCTTATCGTCGTCATAATAGGTGGCCTGAAACTCGTCGACGGTGAAATCGGCTGGAACCACGCCCACTTTCACGTCGTCGGCGGTATGGGCCTTGCCGTCTGCGCCAGCATCGAAACCCCATGCTTCGAACTGGGCATAGCCCGGCGTGCGTTTGCCCGAACCAAGCCGCGAAACGCTCGTTTCCGGCGTGACCTTCAGATACTCGATCTTCTGGTAGACCGGCAGAGCGCCGACCAGAACCGCCGACGCGACTGAGACATCATGCACCGAAGGTTTCACATCGGCCGCTGCATCGACGGTGACAACGACTTCTCCGGGCGAAGCCGAAACCAGCTTGGTCACGGTAACGCCCGCGCCCAGATCGATATCCTTGGCCGTCAGCCCGGCGGGGAAGGCATCGCCATAAATGTGCATGGTCTGCGCCTTGGCGCCGCCCTTGATCGCGGCGGGCCAGATCGCGCCGATCACCGGGCTGCCATCGGCGCGGGTCAGCGTCACGTCGTAGCCGAATTCCTGATAGTCCCCCCAAAACCAACGGCCTGAGGCGCTCTTGCGATCCGGGTTGAACAGCATCGTGCTGCGCAGCGGCTGGTTGAATGCACCCGGCCCGGCGGGCGCACCGGCAGGCACCGCGCGGCCGCGCCAGGCATAACCGCCATAGACAAGGCCGCCGCCCGGCGCATTCAGCACATCGCCATCGGCAAGGCTCCGCAAGGCCGTCTCGGTCTTGAACTCGCCCTCCGCCGCGCCCGGGGCGACGGTGAAGGTGCCGTAAAACAGGCCCTTGCCCGGCAGCCATGCGCTGGCGAGCCATTTGCCGGCGAGGCGCGGGGCCTGCTTGCGCGCTTCCCAGGCGGTCCATTCCGGCGTTTTGAGCGGAGCGTTCTTGCGCAAGTATTCCAGCGCCACCTGCCCGGCCATGACCGGAATAGTGCCGGGCTTGTTCACGATGGGCTCCGTCGTGCCGAATACCGCGCCCGGGCGATCGGTGGCGGGGCGGCGATACTGGGCATCGGCCTGCGAATAGAGCGCGACGTGGAAGTCCTGCAGGTTCTTCCACTCCGCCGAAGACCTGCGCCACGAAAGCGGCTGGGCGAATGCGTGGCAGGCGGCGCAACTCGTGCGCACCGATTCGCTTGGGATATTGGTTTCGTCGATTAGTCGCTTTTCGACCAGATACTGGATCGGCTTGGCCTCTTCCGGTGCAAGCCCATGGGTATCGGCGAGATAACGCACGATATGGCGGGCCTCATTGGGAGAGAGCACGGCACCGTTCAGGCGAACCATCCGCTTGATCGCCGAATCCCAGCCTTCGGGGGTCGTGCGCACCCATGAGATGCGCGAAAGGTTGCCTTTGGCGTCTGCCGTGTGGCACGTGCCGCATTTCTCGCGGGTCAGCCCGTCAGTAACGGGGATACCTTCTTCTTTTTCAACGGCTTCTTCTGCCGAAAAATTGGCTTGGCCGATAACGGTCGTTGCCGAAAACAAGCTGACCGCGCCAAACAGCAGTGCCCGGGTAAGGTGGCGCAGCGCCTTGCCAGCAGGCGGTGGACTTGCGGCCGCGGGCGAGGCATCGCATTGGCCAATCGGCGAGAATGGTACTGTTGCCGCGACTGGATCGTCCATCTGCGTAAAGCCCCCGAAAAATTTCCCCGATGTGCCCCTTGGCAAGCCTGAATTCTGTACAAACGTTCAGTTTCTGTCTAGCTTCATTTTACGTATTCCCAATTGCCAGAAACAATGGGTCGGCATCCAGAATCGCTGATCAGGACAATTGCAGCGGCAAAGCCCTGAGCCGTTTACCGGTGGCCGCGCGAATGGCGTTCGCCACCGCCGGAATGACCGGCGGCAGGGTAGGCTCGCCAAGCCCTGTCGGCGGATAGTCGCTCTTCACCCAGCTGATCGCGATCTCTGCCGGCTTGGCATCCATGCGCAGCAAGGGGAAATCGCTGAACGTCACCGTCTGCACAGCGCCCGCTTTCTGTACCACCGGCTGCCAGACCAGCGCCTGCGCCAGCCCGTCAATCGCCGCGCCCTGCGCCTGATGCTCGGCATTCAAAGGATTGATGATCTGCGAACCGATATCGCCCGCGATCCAGACTTTGTCGACTTTGACCACCCCGTCGGCCACCGTGACATCGACCACTTCGGCAAAGTAGCCCCGGTGGCTGAAATAAAAGCCGAAGCCGCGCCCCTTGCCAGGCACTGCAGAAGGCTGTCCTGTCCACCCGGCCAACGCCACGACGCGTTCGATCACCGCGCGGGCGCGGGCCGTGCTGAACACCACGGTCGGCCGCTCGGTGGGCAGATCGCGCGGCGCGCCCAGCGTGCGCAGCATCAGCGCGGGCAAGTCGGTCCCGGCGGCCTCTGCCACTTCATCCATGAAGCCTTGATAGACAAACGCCATGGCGTTCGAAGTTGGCGCGCGCAGCCACCCGGTAGTGAGGTTGGTGGTGAGGAACGACTGCGTGAGATGGGTGTCGGGCACGACCGAGGCGGGAAATTCAGAGGCGGGCATGTCCGCCGCGCGCAAGGGCTTGCCACCCGCGCCAAAGGTCACAAAGTGATCCTTGAACGCCACCAGCGCACCGGCGGCGTCAAGCCCCGCGGTGAAGCGGTGCCATCCGGCGGGCCGGTAATAGTCATTGCGCAGATCGTCCGTCCGGTCGAACAGCAGCTTGACCGGGCGGCCGGGCAGCGCTTTTGCCGCTTGCGCGGCCATCACCATGTAATCGTTCATCAGCCGCCGTCCGAATCCGCCGCCGATGCGCGTCATATGGATGGTGATGGCATCGGGCGCGATCCCCATCATGGCGGCCACATCCTTGCGCCCGGCAGCCGGGTTTTGCGATGGGGCCCAGAACTCTAAAGTGCCGCCCGCGTGCCACAGCGCGGTGCAATTCTGCGGTTCCAGCGTGGCATGGGCGAGGAAGGGATAGCTGTAGTCGGCGGTAATCACTTTGGCCGCGCGCGACAGCGCCGCATCGGCGTCACCCGCCTTGAACAGCGTGGCTTCTGCCGCCTTGCCCAGCGCCTCAGCGGCTTTCTTGGCATAAAGCTCGGTCGAGAAGCCTTGCTGCGCGGCGGTGTCCCACTGGACCACAAGCTTTTCGCGCAGCTTCTGCACGGCCCACCACGAAGTGCCGACAATGGCCACAGCGTCCTGCTTGCCCGCCGCGCACTGGCCGCTGCTGATCGGCACGACCGCCATTACACCGGGCGACGCCTTGACTGCGGCATCATCATGGCTGGCCAGCGTTCCGCCGATCAAGGGGCATTTGACGATGGCTGCGTGAAGCAAGCCGGGTAGCCGGGTGTCGATGCCAAACAAGGGCTCGCCGCGTACGATCTTGGGCGTATCCACCCCTTTTCTCGGCGTGCCAATGATATGGAACTGATCGGGTTTTTTCAGCGCGACCTTCGCCAGTTCGGGCGCGGGCTGCGCAGCGGCGGCCTTGGCGAGCGAGGCATATGTCGCGCTGCGCCCGCCCGCGCTATCGATCACCCGCCCGGCCGAGGTTTTCAGGCTGGCGGCATCAACCCCCCACTGCGCCGCCGCCGCGCCCACCAGCATGGCGCGTGCGGCTGCTCCTGCCTGCCGCGCCGGGAGCCAGTTCACCGGCGTGGCGTTGCTGCCGCCGGCGACTTGCGGGCCATAGATCTTGTCATTCGCATCGGTCTGCTCGATCTGCACCTGCTCCCACGCCACGTCGAGCTCGTCTGCCAGCAGCATCGGCAGCATGGTCTTGATGCCTTGTCCGATCTCGGGGTTCTTCGCGCCAATGATCACGGTATTGTCCGCCGCGATCCTGATGAACGCATTGAGCACGGCGGCCTCAGGGATGCCCGGCCCGGCGGCCAGCGCGATCTGCGCCTCGAACGTAATCGCAGCCCCGCTTGCCAGCGATGCGGCGATGAACGAGCGGCGGCTCATGGCCGGCTGCGCCGTCAACGGCGCGCTCATGCTTTCGTCTCCAGACCGGCGGCTTCGCGGATGGCCTGTTCGATCCGCACATAAGTCGCGCAGCGGCAGATATTGCCGTTCATCCCGCCAAGAATGTCATCGGCGCTGGGTTTGGGGGTGGCGGTCAGCAACGCTGTCGCCGACATGATCTGCCCCGCCTGGCAATAGCCGCACTGCGGAACGTCGATCTTGATCCACGCATCGACCACTTTCTTGCCGATGGGGAGCGCCGTCACGCCTTCGATCGTGGTGATCTGCTTACCGGCGGCCTCGGCAATCGGGGTCTGGCACGAGCGCACCGCCTGACCATCGAGCAGGACCGTACACGCCCCGCACAGGCCCGCGCCGCAGCCAAATTTGGTGCCAGGCATGTCGAGATCCTCGCGCAGCACCCACAGCAGTGGTTTGTCGGCATCGGCTTCCACCGTCCGTTTGCGGCGGTTTACAGTCAAAACCACGGACATGGGCGAGCTCCGTCTCTGCAAGTGGGCGGCGAATCAAGACTCCAGCGAAAGCAAATCTGAACAGTCTTCAAGGATCGCGTCAAGCGGCGAAGCCAAGGTGGGCACCAAGGCATTGCGCACAATCATGCCAAAAAGCGGATAATCCAGGCGTTGGCCCGCCTATATGGCCTCAGCCGATGACCGGCGATCCACTTGGCGGCACAAAGCCAACGATGCCGGGATCCCCAGCGTATCCAACATGTCTGGCGGAGACGGAGGGATGCAATCGCAGTTGAATATAAAAGGAAAAATTGAGAAACGGGCGAATTGCCATAGTTGTAGCCATAGTTCAGCGAGCGGCTGTCTGCGAATTGATGCGAACCTGAGTGAACTCAGAGCCGCCTCGTATCGCTCCGCAGATGCATCCCTGCTGTCACGATAGCCTCGCAAACATTTCAGTCAGATAAGCCGCCCCAGACCGCTCCATGAACAAGACGTTCCGAGCTTCAAGGTCGGGGCGGTTCACCCGCTGCGAATTGATCAGGTCGCCAAAATCGGTCTCAGAGAGGATGAACGCATTCAGGCTCAACGTGCCGTCGCCGATTTCAGCCTCAAGCTTCTTCACCTCCTGAAAAAGCCCGAACTTCGGATCGTCGAGGTCGAGGTTTCGAATGCCTTTAGGATCAAGGAAACTAAGGCTCTGGTGGCCCGTTTCCTCATCGACCAGCCAAAGCAGGAAGTCGGGGTAAAAGTTGCCCGCTAGAGCAAAGCCTAGCCCCTTGGCCTTGGTGTCGGCGTTGCGAAGCAGGTATAGACTGCGCTTTCCGATTGCCTCGCGGCCCACGTCCGATTGGTAGAACGCCATGAGGTCCTGCACGAACCTCACCTCGCTCTCCGCACCAAGCCCAAGCGGGCGCATTTTCAAGGGCAGACTGCCGTCCTTCACCGGACAGAGCAGGGGGTAGAATAGGTGACGATCGAAGCTGATCGCGACCATGTTGGCGGAGTGCCACTTGCTCGCCTCACCGATGTTCCCGGCGGTCACGAGAGCCTGCAGCGCATTTAGACGGGTCAAGTAGCTCTCGCCTGCGTCGCTGTTCTCGATCTCGAACTGATAGACCTTCAGCATGGAGCCATGCTCTTCCGTCACTTCGTCCAGATCGAAATGCTTGCCCTCATAGGCTGCCTTCAGGCCCTGATAGAACCGGTCCGTGTAGTCGCACAGGAGCTGGAGCAGCACGTCCTGTAGCTTCAGGATCGTCGAAAATCCTGCCAGCGCCAGTTCGCTCGCGGGCATAAACAGCGTGTACCAGTCGTCGCTGGTCTCGCAGAACTGGCGCAGCCGTGCCTTGTCCAGGCGCAAATTGCTCCAGCTCTTCTGCAGCTTGTACTGCTGGACCGACAGGAACAGGCGATCCCAGTCGAACATCGCCATAATGGCGCGGTCGATTTTTCCCGCATGGCGGACATTGGCGTCGTCTGCCTTGCCCTTCCCATCGGATGCCATCGCTTCAACGCGCGGATACAAATCGAGCGACACGTGGGGCGGTTTGATCTTGCCTTCGAAGTCGCTCGGCACCTTGTAAAGCCAAGGATAGTACGTCCGCTTGAAGCCTTTGGCTTGGTTGTCCTTGTAGCCGTCTCGCAGCTTGAGGGTTTTTAGGCTCCGCCCGACGGGCAGGTTGCTGCGCGTCTTGAAATCCAAGGTGATGATCTCATCGCTCGGCGTGATGCCTTCCTCGATCAGATACTCACGGAACGTCGCCATGTAGTCCGCACGAACGCCGAAGATGTTCAGCGTCTCCAGCTTTTCTAGATAGCTGCCCTTAGGGCGCTCAGTCGGCAAAGACCGCTTGAGCGACATGTCCCGCCCCTTCAGGCGCACCCCGCGGCCGAACAGCTGGATAATCTGGGAGCCTTCGCCCCGGCCCATGTTGAGCAGGCCCATCGTGGACACGCGCCAGCTCGACCAACCCTCGGTGAACTTGCGAGAGCCGACCAGCATAGACATGTGGCTGTCAGGCAGGTTGATCTGGTGAAAGAGGCTTCCTGCGAAGTCATAGCTCTCGGTGTCGAAGCCCTTGGTTTCGAGATCGTCGGCGGTCCTGTAGAAGCCGCTGTCGTCGCCGATGTTGATCAGCCCGAACGGCTCAGACGTACCAACACGCAGCGCCAGCTCACCCTTGCTGCTCTTGAGGTTGATGAGCTTCAGCCGCTGGCGCGACTCCGCGTTGAAGACCCGTCGCAGGATGTCAGCATAGACGGCATCGGCATCCTGTCCGAGAAGCGGCGTGAAGCGCCCGGCAAAAATGCTGCGGCCCTTCGTGTCGAGAAGTTGGGCGCGATCCGCGATCAGTTCAGCGATCCAGCCTTTGGCCCGATCGTTGTTGTTCAGGAACCCAGCCAAGAAGCTGAGGACCGCCATGAGGTCGCTCTCTTCACCCGCAACCGTATGACCGACAAACACCCACAGAGGCCGTTCGATGTTGAAATCGGCCATCACCTGCCGCTTCGTTTCCCACAGGAACAGCTGCTGGTAGAACGCCAGAAGGCAGGCCGTGAAATAGCGCGCGCGGGTCTCCTCATCACGGTCATCCGCGAGGTTGAGGATCAGGTGTTCCTTGCCGTAGCCATCGGCGTAGAAGAACTTGTAGCTGTAATCGAACAGGATGGCCTTGGCGTAGGTTTCCTTCACGGCGTCGCTGCGGGCGCGCTTCTGCTCGGCAAGGCTCAGGCTAAGCTGGCTCCTCTCGCCCGCCGTCAGAGTGCGCCACTGGCGATCCGGGAATACGCGCTTGGCCTTCTTTTTCAGCAACTCCTCTTCCGCCTTATCGACGGTCGCGCCGTTGCCGACTGCTTGGGAGAAGGTGGCGCTGTACTCGAAGGCAAAGCCCTTGCTGACCAGTTTCTCGCGGCGCGCCAACCAAGCGCCGGCTCCGCTGCTGGTGCCGCGATGGCCTTCATCCACAAGTACTAGGTTATCGCCCTCGAACGAATCCACCGCCACTGTCTTGTCGCCGTGTTCGTCGCCCAGCTTGTTGACATCGATCACCTCGATCGTGCCGGGGAAGTCAGGCGCGCGGTTCTTGTCGAACAGGCGGTGGAACGAGAAACCGGAAAGCGTCAGCTCTTCGAGATGCTGGCGAGAGAGACCCTCGTTGGGGGTGAGGATGATGATCTTGTCCGGGTAGGCTCCTGAGGCTGTGCCCGCGTTGCCGCCACGGTAGTAGTGCAGATACTGACGGATGTTGACGTGCAGCAGCAGCGTCTTGCCGCTGCCGGTTGCGCTCCAGTAGGCGATCTTGTTGAGATCATCCGCCGTATAGGGGCGGAACGGTTCAGCCCCTTCCTCGGCGCGATAGGCTTCTAACTCTGTGTTCAGGCCGTTGAGCAGATCCTGCCGATGGTTGAAATACCAGTCGAGGTAGATCTCGCTGAACAGCAGGCTGAGGTACTGGAAGTACTTCATCGTCAGCACAGCGCCTTCGGCAAGGTTGCGCTTTTCGGTGATGGCCTTCCAGTGGCCGACTATGTTCAGATCATAGCGCCGTAGCTGGGTATTGGTGATCCGGTCATATTCGAACAGGTCGCGCACCAGCTCGTGGAAGAACCGCGTCTGACCGTCATCGTCCAGCCCCTCATGCCGGTCCGCACCCAGGCGTTCCTTGAGAACGGCAAGGCTCTTCCCCCGGAAGTGGGAGAGCATCCAGCGATTGAGCACCAGCTCCTGATGGAAGCTGCGTTTCTTGGCAGGTGAACGTGCCATCAGGCATCCGCCACATCGAACATGCGGGAAAGGAACTCCGGCTCGATCTGCCGGATGTTGATCTCGGGCTTGTCCTCTCCGCCCTCCTGCTCTGTCAGTTGCAGCTTCGTGGGCAGGTTGTGATCGCCGTTGACGTAGACAACGTCATATTCGTTGTCGCCGGGGTTGATGGCGAGACGGTCGCACAGCTTGGTCAGCCCGTCGTAGTCTAGCTTCTCGCAATCGCGCCACAGGATCAGGGTGCGCTTGCCATCGGGCAGCTTGCCTTCGACCGTGGCGAAACCGCGAGTGAGCTGGATATCGATGGTCTTGACCGTGAGACCGATCAGATAGTTGAACGTCTCGAGCAGATCGACCTTGGTGCGCTGAGTGGCACCGGCGCTATCGACAGCGATATCCAGCTCATAGTCGAATGGCTTGGCAAAATCTTCAACCGAGAGCAGTGATCCGCGCGCTTCCACATCGAGCATGTAGCTCATCAGATATTCGTTGCGCGCGCCCGTCTCCATGCGTTCGAGAAGCTCCTGTTGCCTAGTGTTGCGCTGGAGCGTCAGGTTGTTGAGTGTGTCCTCGTAGCTTTCGATCTTCACAACTTTGAAGGCGTGGCTGATGCCGGTCTCTTTGCCCGTCGGCTTGCCGTCCCTCCAATCTGCTGAGTACACGATTTTCTGGGTTCGAGGCTTAAGAACGGTATCAAAATAATCGCCTTGCTCGGCCAAGATATAGCGCCGCGTTCCTTGATCGTCCCGATTGAGGGACATCACCGCGTGGGCGGTGGTTCCACTTCCGCCAAAGTAATCAAGAACTGTAGCGGTTTTGCTTTTTCTCACCACTGCAGAGATTGATGCTTTGGTTGCGTAGAGTGCCTTCGGATATCCAAATGCTTTTCTGCCACCGAGGATTTCCTTGAGCAGATTCGTTCCGTGGCTCGAAGCATCAAGGCTTGGATCAACCCACACCGTCTTTGGCTTGCGCCCTTCTTTGATCCGATCCTTCAGCTGAATGGAATACTCTCCACCCCCTTGACGCTTCGCGATAAAATCACCGAGAATTGCATGTTCAAGTATTTTTTGACGGTCCGACCAGCGCCAGACTCTCCGATCTCCACCGGAATCTATCGGCATTACGCAAGATAGCGTGGAATCAGATACAAGCGAATCAAATGGAACTTCGATGATTTCGCCGTTGACTATCTTGTAACCAATATCGGCGGCATACTCTACAGGATAGTCCGCTGTCCTCTTGCCACCAATAGCGACAACATGATTTTTAGCTGTATCGACAAAGAGAGGATACTCCGAATTTGGTCTTTCGTCCGGAGTTGACAGCCCACCGCTTCGGCGGAAGGGTAACAGCCGGTATTCTGATATATCATCTTGATATTTGTATCCTTCGCCCTGCTCTTCGCTTAGTAGCTCGTCGCAGATTTCAGCAATCTCAGGATCGTTTGCATAGGCGACTGCGTAGTCGTGGCTAGTAGCGAAGAAACTATTGATTCCTCTTCCCCGAGGATTGCTTTGAATCGCAATCGTTCCGATGTATTTCTCCTCTGAAAACAAGGAGTCAAGAGTCGCTTTGAGCCTATAAAGCTCCATATCGTCGATCGTTATCTGGAATATCGCGTCGCGTGTCATAAAGGATTTTGATTTTGAAATCCTTCCTTCAATCATCGTCAACCATGACGAATGCTTGTACTGATTTTTGTAGAAGAAAGTTGCCTCCGAAGTGTTGTAAGGCGGGTCGACGTAAACGCATTTGACCCTTTCTCGATATCGCTCTGACAGCAGCGTCAGTGCCTGAAAGTTGTCACCATGGACTAGCAAGCCGTCGATGCTGGCATCTAGGTCAGCTATGACTTTGAGCAGATCAGCGCGGAATGCTGCGTCGAACAGTTCCGTGTCCACCATCAGGTACGGCTGTGCTTTTAGGTCCGCGACTGTGCCCGGCGCCGGTTTGTCGCGCATACCCAGATCGTGCCACTGCGCCCACTGTGCGGGGTTGGCTGCGATCCGATCATAGAGCGCCTCGGGCACGCGATCGAGCGTGATGCAATAATGCGCCGCAACCACGAACTTTTTCTTGAGCCACAGCTTCTTCTGGAAATCCTCGATGCTGGCGAGGAAGGTTATCAGGTCTTGGGCAATCTGGCGCAGGCACTGGATCATCCGCAGGTTGGCCTCGATGGCGGCGAAGCTCGTGGCATCCTGAACATCGTCGAGGTTCATCACCTCGTTCTTGATGTAGAAATCGAGCTCGCGGCGCAGGAAGGTGCCGAGGTTCTTGTGGATGAAGTAGTCGGCCGTGTTCTTCTGGGTGTAGGTTGTCAGGTGCTTTTCCAGCACGGTGCGCTGCGGGTTCTTGTCGGTCGGCGCCCGGGTGGTCAGGTCCAGCCAGCGCGTCTTGACCGCCTCATCCGCCAGCACGGCCTGAACCGCTGCATTGACGAGGCTTTCCTGCGTGGTCTTGGCCGGGAACGCCCGATACTCGAAGCGGATGACCAGCTCGCCATCCTCCTCGGCGACTGGAAGAATCTCTTCATCGAAGAGCTCGCCTTCGTCATCGGTGCGGGTCACCGTGCGCGCCTCGGCCAGCGCGAAGCGGCGGTCCTTGTCGTTATCCTTGCGGTTGTCCTTGGCAGTATCCGCAGCGATCAGCTGAAAGCGAACCGCCCGTCCGTCTTCCAGCTTGAAGCCATAGTTGCTGAAGGCTTCGCCAGACTTGGTGTAGTATTGGTCCTTGTTGGCCCAGTGCAGCACCACCTCTTCCCCGGCGTAGGGAATGGCATAGGTATCGCCCTTGTACCGGCGCTGGCTGATGAAATCGCCCTTGTCGTAATACCGCGAGAAGAAGGTGAGGAGGTGGGAGAATACCGCGTTCTCGTGATCCGAAGCGCCCGATGATTCTGCCGCGATGGCAGCACGCAGGTCTTTCACCTTGGGTAGTGTTTCCGGGTCTGCGCCGAGGGCCGTGGCAGCCTTGATGGCCTCGTCCAGTTCTCGCTGCTGCGCATGGGCATTGGCGGCAGAACCGCTAGCCAGCGCGGCCTCTACCCGCTCGCGCAGCCGCTTCGTCAGGTACTCGTTGATCTCGTCCGCGCGGGCATTGAGGATGCGGTAGACGCCGAAATCCAGCTCTGGCCGGTCGATCTGGAATATCTCGCGCAACTTGGTGACGAGTTCGTCGAACTTGCTCATGTAAGAATCGGCCTCCCTTGGGACGCCAGCCTTACACGACGGACCAGCGGATCGTGAACAGCGTCTCGCTGGTTGTCCGCTGCCTCATGCGCTTCTGCAACGCCTCGATCATGGAGTCCCGGCGCTCGGCGATTTCGTCTTCGACATCAAAGATTTCCTGACGCTGCTTGCGCTGTTTGCGTTCCATCTCCTGAAGCTTCTTTTGGGCCTCGTGCTCTTCCTCGACCGTGCCAGCGTTGCGGGCTTGTCGGCGCATCGCCTTGATCTGCTCCTTGGTGTCCTTCAGCGCCCGCTCGGCTGCGAAGATCTTGTCCTCGGCCCATTGCTCAAGCTTCTCACGGGCCTGCGCGAAGTGCTTGCCGCTGGTCTCGGCGGCCTTGTTGAGGGTCGCTTTGTCCAGTCGCTCGGCACCAGCTAGAAGCCGGGCCGCGATTCCATCTGGCACGTTGATCGGGCGCACCACTGTAGCGCCGATCGAGAACATTCTCTCGCAGACCTCGGTATCAAGAGAGCGCCCGTCATCATCCATACCTGACAGCAGCAGGTGTTCCTCGTCCTCGAACGCGGAGATCGTCAGGCGGCGCAGCGTCAGCCATCCATTCTGGCCGCGCATCTCCTCCATGACGGCATTGCGCACGAGATGGCGCGTGACATCGAAGTGCAGCTCGGCGGTCGGCACCGGAAGGGCCTTGGCCGCATCCAGCACGTGCTCGCCAAGCGGATGGGACAGCCGATAGAGGAAGCTGCCATGCGCGTTTGCCTCAAGCCCGTCTTCGCGCAGCTTTGAGATAAGGTGGTATCGTCCGCGAAGAATCTCGGGGGCGGGGGGCTGGTGGAGGTCGAAGGTCAGGCTTGCCGGATCGAACGCCGCAGCCGTGTCCAGCATGTGGCGGGTTACATCCCAGAATTTGCTGCTGATCCGATCGAGCTGAGCCTTGGTTTCATCGAGGCGCAGCTTCAGCCGGGCGTGAACATCCTCGTCGAAATGCTCCAGCAGCGTCGCGCGGGTCTCGTCCATTCGCGAGGCGATCTGGTCCTCAAGCTCCGCCTGAAGCGCATCAAAGGCGGATTTGATCTCATCCTCGGTCCTGCACTTCTCGTAGATGGCCAGAATGCGGCGTTCGAAATCGACACCCGACTCGATAGCGCCGAGAACCTCGTCAGATGCGCCGAAGACACCGTCGAAAAGCTTGAACTTGTCTCGCAGAAGCTCATGCACTCGCATGTCGACCGCGTTGCGCTCGTTAAGAAAGTTGATGACGATCACGTCGTGGGTTTGTCCGTAGCGATGGCACCGCCCGATCCGCTGCTCGATCCGCTGCGGGTTCCAGGGCAGGTCATAGTTGATGACCATGGAGCAGAACTGAAGGTTGACGCCCTCGGCCGCTGCCTCGGTCGCGATCATGATATCCGCATGGTCGCGGAAGTGATCGATCAAGGCGCTGCGCATGTCGATGGCGCGCGAGCCGGTGGACCGGCCACTATCCCCATTCTCCGAGATCCAGCGCTCGTAGATGGCCTGATTGTCATCGCCAGCATTGGTTCCGCTGAAACTGACGATCTTGCCGCGATGGCCATTCTCTTCGAGGAACCGCTTGAGATAGTCCTGCGTGCGGCGGGACTCTGTGAAGATGAGCGCCTTCCGCTTTGCGCCCATTTCAGCTTGCTTGGCGAAGCCGATATCCAGTGCCGTTTGGAGAGCAAAGGTCTTGCTATCGGTCTGGATCGCCTTAGCCCGCTCAATCAGCGCTGCGATTTCCTCCGTTTCCTTGCGAAGTTTGACCGGCTGGATCGCGGGTGCGTCATCTGAGCCGGTGCTTTCCGCCTCCCACTCTTCCAGCAGCTCGGGTTCGAATTCCTCGTCTTCGAGAAGCGCTTCGAGGAGGTCGTTCCCGACCTCGCCTTCGTTCTTTCGAAGGCTCTCGAGCCGCGATCTCATTGTTGACAGGGTGCCCGCGATTGCGACCGATGATGACGCCAGCAGCTTGCGCATCACGAGGACCGTGAGGTGCCGCTGGCGATCAGGGACCGAATACGTGCCTTCCTCCTCGAGGAATTTGGTCACCAGATCGTAGAGTTCTTGTTCAGCATTCGTTGGATAGAATGGCTGAGTCAGGGCGTGCCGGGCGGTGTAGCGGACATACTCCATCACCTGCCTGCGCAGCGTCCGCTTGCAAAACTCGGTAAGCCGCCCGCGTAGCTCCGCGATGCTTCCGCCCGCGTTCATATACTTTGCGCGGAAAGCGTATTGATCGCCGAAGAGGTCTTCGTCGATCAACGTGGATAGGCCGTAAAGTTCGAGAAGCGTGTTCTGGAGCGGCGTGGCGGTCAGGAGGAGTTTTTTCCGACCTTCCGTCGCCCATTTGATGGACTGCCCCAAGCGATTGCTGGGCCGGTACGCATTGCGAAGTTTATGGGCCTCGTCGATGACCACAAGGTCCCAATCGATCGCGCGGACTTCATCCTGCAGACGCGCAGCATAGTGGTACGAGGTGATAAGAACTGCCTTTTGCTCAAGCGGCCATGCGTGCCCGTCGCGGCGCAATTCCCGATATGTCTTGGCATCGAGAACGAAGGCAGGAAGGTTGAACTTGTCGTGCAACTCATTCGCCCACTGTTGGCGAATGGCTGCCGGGCAGATGATGATAAGTCGGCGCTTCCGCTCAGCCCACTTTTGGCAGAGGACAATCCCAGCCTCGATGGTTTTTCCGAGACCCACCTCGTCGGCCAATATGACGCCCTGAGAAAGCGGGGATTGGAGCGCAAACGTGGCAGCTTCGATTTGGTGAGGGTTGAGGTCGACCGATGCGTCAAACAGCGACATCGAGAGGTTCTCGTCGGAACCGGACGGCGATTGACGCGTGACTTGGTACGCGAAGAGCTGAGCGTGGTAGTCCGTTAGCTGCATAACCAACGGATAGCACGGTTGATCGAAAGCGTAAGGCCAACATGAAAATGTGAAGCCCGGCGCATTCTCGATCTAGAGTGCGAGGAATGTCGTCCTGGCTGGTTTGCGGCTAGAGCCTTATGTCCCGTGCTCAGCACGTTGAATTGCTGAGGCGCTAACCCCAAACTCCCGCGCCAGCGTTCTAACTGACGCACCCTCACTACGCCGTAGGCGGACAGTTTCTAGTTGGCTCGCGGTGAGGCTAGGAGGCCGCCCCAACTTCTTGCCTTGCGCCTTTGCTCGAACCAAGCCGGCCTGCGTTCGCTCGACCAGGAGGTCCCTTTCGAACTCGGCCACGGCTGAAATTACCGCCATGGTCATCCGACCCGCAGGGCTGGTGAGGTCCACTCCGCCTAGCGCCAAGCAATGAACGCGAACATTCATCTCGGCGAGCCGTTCAACGGTCGCGCGAACGTCCATGGCATTTCGTCCAAGTCGGTCGAGCTTGGTAACGATCAGGACGTCATCCCAGTCGAGCCGATCGATCAGCTTGCTGAACCCTTGCCGCTCCATCGCGGGCGTCGAGCCCGACACCGTCTCGGCAATGACCCGTCGTGGTTCGAGCTGGAAGCCCGCCGCTTGGATTTCTAGGATTTGGTTGTCGGAGGTTTGGTCAGCTGTGCTGACCCGGCAATATGCAAACACTCGTGACATGGCGCACCTGTATCGAAAACGTGTACCAAATTGTGCGCTGTATCGAAAATAAGATCAAGCTAAGTTTCGATACAGTAGATTCCGCTGTATCGAAAACGACCGTTTTTAGTGCATTGAAGAAATAAATGTCAAAAACATGAGACCCCTTATTCTGATATATTATTGGTGGCTGCCGGGACTATTTTAGGGCTTGGATCGGGTGATTGTTTATTTTTCGTGAACTTTGGCAATGTTTTGCATTGGCTGCAGCCATTGAGACTTATTTGACAAGAACTTTTTTTGCAAAGTGAGCAGATTCTATAGTAATCTCGCTCGTCTTTTTGCCGTTCGGTGAAATCAACAGACCGCGTATCAAACCAGTGAGACCGCCACTGTTCAATAATATCGCCGGGCACGCTCCGCCACTCACTTGAGGTTTGCGCGACATTGGATCGAAGCTGAACCCCACTACTGGCGCGTCTTGGCCGAATGACTGGTTCCGCGTCGGTGGCTGATCCGTTCTTACGCGATCTGGATTTCTTTTTGGGATCGCCTTGGTCGGCCACCGGCAAGGTCAGAGCAAACTCCAAGTTATGGATTTGACGGTTCGCATGATCGTTGCGTCCCGATGAATGACCGTCCACATGAACGATGTAATCATGGTCGATATTGATGGAAATCTTGAGCCGCTCGACGAATGGTGAAGCGTTTGGGTCAACCTTTAATGATAAGACAGTATATGTTTCCCGGGGGGCCGATCGAGCGCCATATCCAACGATCATCGGGCGCACGAACTGGAAATTTGCTACGCCGTCGCGCGGGTCAACGCAGTAGAATTGCGACGCCAAAATGGGAAGTGCCTGGTTTTCAAGTGGAAGTGCATGGTCTTCTGCGACGATTTCGAGAAATGTACCATCGGGCTGAAGTAACTCAATTGGCTTTGCCAGGCTGAGGCGCAAGCGGTCACGCGCGACCCAAGCGGCACCCTCGGCAATGATGCGGTCGCCATTCTCTAAGCGTGGCACACGTCCTCCGAACCGCTGGATAAGGCCATTGCGGACCGCAGGGACATTGACCATGCCCCCCGTCGGCAAGCAGAGTTCGATTTCACGAGAGGACAAATGGTGCTCGTCTAGGAGCTTGTCGATGCGCGACAAGCCCCGATCTATGAGATCTCGGGTCCAATTCTCCATGTTATCGCGCGAAACTGTGATGAGGAGATTCCGCCCCTCATCGCGCCTCAAGTAGTTGGGAATCGCAATGCGAACGCTATCTTCTTCGGAGAGCCGAATTTTGGCGCGCTCACAACTTGCCAACAGGCGAGTCCGAGATTCCGGCGTTTCATATTGCGTGATGTTCTCAATGCCATGCTGGGCTGCATGAATTTCGCGCACGCGGTTGCGGATCATGTCGTCGAAATAATCGCCGCCGACATCATTGTCGCCTGCATTGGCAAGCTGGATCATCTTCCGACCTCGAATGAGGCAGAGAGTCAAATCTAATGTGCCGCCGCCCCAGTCGAAAACAAGGACACGCCGCCCTTCGAGTTCTGAGAGCTTTTTCGCATACTCGGCTTGGGCTCGCAGCCAGCCATACAGAGCAGCCAAGGGTTCATGAACGAACTGCTCGACACTGATTCCAGCCTTGCGCGCGGCTTCCCGCAGCCGTCTCCGCCCGTCACCATCGAGATCGACTGGAATGGTCATGACGGCTCGTGAAAGCTCAAGTGCCTGCTCGCCACGTTGTGGGCTATTCGCGTCTTCTCGCAGAAATCTTAGCACTTCGGCAGCGATGTCGCGCGGATCACGCAACGAGCCATTGACGTCGATCGGGGAATCCCGGCGCAGCCACCGCTTGGGAGAAATGACAAAACTTCCGGTGATGGCCTCAGATTCGACATCAAGGTGATTGCGCGCTTCACGGCCGACAATCACTTCCCCGGCCCGATACCAGACGGTCGAGGGATGAGGACGATCGTCCTCAACATTGGTCAGACTTCGGACGTCACCCAATGCATCGACATATGCAGCCAAGCTGTTGGTCGTCCCGAAATCTAGACCAAGAATTGTCTCAGCCATTCCAGCTCCTTGCTAATCGCCTTCTTTGCGTCGTCCAGAAGCACCTCAGCGATCTCGGGTGCGGGCTGCCCCGATGTCAGTGCTTCATGTGCTTGCGTAACAAACTCCGAGAGATTGCCCGACAGGAGTTTGCGATATCTCGCGCGCAGCGCGTTCAAGTCGGCATCGCGACCGCCAGCCACACCGGAAATTTGCGCCCGAGCCTCCGTCAATGAATCCGCCAACGTGTCCTGTTCCGCCTTTAGGACTTCGATTGCGCGACTCTGCCGTTCTAGTTGGTCGCGTTGATCGCGCACGCGATCTTGCAGGGTGATGAGCTGCTCGTTCGCAGTGGCAAACTGCCGCTGGACGACCGACAAGGTTTCCGACGCAATAGCATTGATGGCGCTATAGGCTTCCAAATTCTTGATCGACGCGCGGTTCAGGGCACGTTTCGCCAGATCGCCTGCATTCAGCGATTTGCCGATGCCACGAGAGGTAACAAGATTCGAATAGATTGCGGTCAATGAGCCGATGAGACTGAAATCTGCCCGCCCAATGACGACTGCTAACCCTAGCTGGAGCAGGTGCTCGGCTTGTTGTAAGAGGTCCTTGTTTCCAGCCTCGCGTGCTTTGCGGAGACGTTGAGCCAATTTTCCGAGCTCGGCTTCCCCCGTGCTGCCTGCAAGTCGTGACCAGTTCTCGAGGTCTTGATCCTGCGACCGAATGACATTGGAGGACAGGTCGGAGATGGCCAACTTTACCCGGTTGGATACAGTTCTGCTTATCGACGCCCGTGCAAGCTCGACGACGCGGGGCAGGAGTTCAGGTCGGGCTTTGACCAGCTTTACCCCATCCGTCCGCTCGTCCTCGTCGAGCGCTCGCGTATTGTCATCGATTAGCGCGGCAACATAGGGACCAGCCGGGTATTCGCTCGTCAGAAAGTTGGCAAGGTTGGCGGGCAGCGGCTTTTTGGCCTGCTTCATATCCTTGCCTTTGGAGTCGACAGCCTTGGCTGGTTGCTGTTCTTGCTCATTCATCAGCGATCGATCTCCTCCAGAAGCATGTCAGCCCATTGCCCGAAGCAATAGCTCCCTGCCAGATTGCGAAGGGGATAAATCGCGCTTTCTTTCTTTCCCAATCTGTGGGCGGTAGCGGCCCACAGAGCAAAGAACTTTTGCCGGTCCTCGGGATCAAGATTCGGTACGTCGGCTTCCGCGTGCAATTGTGCTTCCAAATCGCGGCTCCAACGAGCGGTTGCGGCAAGCTGCCCAGCTCGCCAGAGCACGGCTGCGCTTCCATTATCGACGGGGCAGACGGTCATCTTTTTCTCGTCGCTGGCTGGGGTAGGTTTCGTGGCAGTCCATCTGCCGCCTTTATGGGCTAGCGGAGAAAGTTGGGCATTGGCACTGTCAAGGAGGCCAAACCCTGTCGCGGCCATATGACCCAGTGCGAAGTCGTTTCGGGAAAACCTGATAAGGGAGCAGAGAAGGCGAGGCAAAGGTCGAGCAAACTCGCGCAAGACTGTTAGTGCCCCCTCGTAGCGCGAACCATAGTCACGCGTGGCGGCTCTAATGCCCGTGGCGGGATCTCCATCTTTGACGAGCACGCCGATGACATAATCAGCCATGGCCGCACTATATTCCGGCACTGCAATATCTTCGGTCTGACGGATGAAGGCATCAACGTCGTCCATGGTGACGCCATCTTTGCCAAGCGTTTTCACGAAAGCTAAGTCGACACGCTTTAGCTTGGCGTCATCATCGTAGACGCGAAAACTGAGGTCATATTCAGTATGGATCGGGTCAGCATTGGCATCGAACTGATTCTTGAGCCTAATCCAGAGGCGGCCGTCGCTGTTGCGGGCCAATTCGCCAGCTACCTTTGATAAGGCAATCTCGCTGAATGTTGAATGATCGCGACTGAGGTACGCACGGGTAGTGTCGAAAATGGCGACAGACTTGCTATCAATACGCTGGCGGATAACGTCCGTCGATTTTGGCTCGGCGCCGCCGAACGTTACGAAGGGGCGGCGCCCGGTATGTGTCCCTTCCAGATGAAGTCGAAAACTTTCGGCCTTAGGAAAAATGGCGGCGCAAAACGGACATTGCCACGAAGGCGCACGCTCGCCACCCGGGGATGGGACACTTTCAAGCGCCGCATAAAATGCGTCACTGTCTTTTTCTCGAATCCATGAGCAGGTTGGCATTGGTATCCCCTAGCCGCGTCGTGAATAAGGGACCGGCTTACAGCGGGCTGTCAACCGACTTCAGGACTTTCACACCGTATGCGAGAGGGCTTAGATGAAGAATTCGACAAAATGACTGACACCTTGGCACAGGCCAGGATGTTTGGCGCAGACTTATATGCCTAAATTTCAGAACCTTGCTTTGTGGCGGTTGCGTGGGGGCTGCTAAGAGCTAGGTCACTCTAATCTTAAACTTCCGCTAGAAAGCCGGCTGCGATCAGAAAGTCCGACATCGGGCCAGTACGTGGGTGCAATACGCAGTGCACCCACATGGAATGGCATTCAGATATCAGGGCTGTCCCTCGTTTTGGGCTAGCCTGAAGGCATAGAACCAATCGACCTTTGAGTTTGCCCGAATACGACAATGGAATCCGCGTCCCCGGCCGTTCTTGTCGGCCTTGTTCAGGTTGCGAAAGTCGGTGGTCATGCTCACGCTTTGCCAGTCCGGGAACATCCGGATTCCGAAGCTCGCAGTCATCAGAAGTAGGGTTTCGCCCTTGACCGCCCGAATGAAAGCCCCGGCCTGTTCCATCTCTTCATCGCTAATGGTTGGCAAGCTCTGACGATCGATGGTCATGGTCTCGGGGCGCCCGGCGATGGCCCGGAGGCGTTCCGGCAACGACTGCCGGACCGGCACAGTGCTGCGGTAATTGCTATAGCAGTGGACAGCTGCGCCGAGACAATCAAAGTCTTGGGGTAAGACCCGTTTCAGTCGCGCATAAAAGCCAGCTGCATAAACGAGCCCGAAGGCCTCCGCGACGCGAACATCCGAACCATTGTTCTCGTTGACGCCCACATGGTGCTTGAAATCGCCGATCTTGCGCCAAATATTAGTCAAAAGCTTGCTCTCGCCTCTATGGCGAGCGCGAACTAGGGCCCGAAGGAACTTTGGCATTGCGGTACCGTATTGCTCGGCCATGCCGGTTTCTAGGGCCAAGGTAAACTCGCGGAAGCTCCCATATCCACTTGGCAGAGCGCCAAAGACCCCGGCATCTCCTTCGGGGATCGTGATAGACATCAGGCGGTCTGATGCGGCGTTGGCGGTGTCACGATGCGCATGGCCAAGCAACTCATGGAAAGGCTCGTTGGCTGAGGTCACAAAGATGAACCGATAGCCCTCCTGATTTGGGTTATCATAACGGCCCTTGGTCATTCCGCTGCCCATCTGGAAGCTGAAGTCGCGCATTGCCCGCTGGTCGGTGCGGCCGCCCGTTCCGGAACCGAATAGGTTGGCCTCGTCGATGATGAAAGGCATGTCCGAATGCCCGCGCATCGACTTTTCCAGCGCTGCAGGGGTCATATAGAATGAAGTGATGTAGCCCCGATCCTTTTCCATGGCTGGGCCTACAACCGACGCCATCAAGCGCTGTGTGGTGCTCTTGCCCTTGCCCCCTGCGCCGGAGAGCTCAAACCCGAAATTGTCGGCACGGCCGATCAAGTCCAGCATCGGCGAGGCGAAGCAGGCCATGATGGCAAAGCTGGGGATGGGATGACCCGCAAGCGGACTGGCCACCTGCTGCAGCCAGCGGAAATGCGTGCCTTTCTTAGAGCACTTGGCTGGGTTGGGCCTGAAGCCGACGAGGCCTTTCTGGGCTTTCGGTGGAGCAAAGACTTTGCCGGAAGCGTTGACGAACTGCCCTGCGTACCAGCCCGGACGATCAAAGATCAGGCGTTCGGCGAAATCATTCAATTCATCTATCTGCTGGATGATGCTGTTCTTGGCGGCCTTGGCGACAAGGATCAGTCCCTGGTCCGCCATTGCAGCCCAGATTTGCCCCCGGTTTATGGCAAAGTCCGAATACGGGAGGAGCGCTGATGCCCCTTTATGTTCCGTTAGAACCCATTTGTGGCCCTTTGGGTCGATGAAGCCAATAACCGTGGGCGGTTCCTGTTCTGGCTCGGAAATTTTGATGATGCGTGACATGGTACACCTCGAATTTGCGTGATTTACGTAATTTTCCGGCAGGCCCCTATGGCGAGGGGATAGGCCCGGAATGGACGGGGAAATAAGGGGGAAAGCGGTGGTGCAGTGTTACGCACTACAACCACTCAGATTGCCCTTGTGAGGTCATAGACAGGCCCCACAACACCGCTTTTCAGCCCCTCGATCGATGAGTTCGTTTAGCTGACCGGCTTGGTCTGCTTCAGACCGTCCTTGGTCACCCTCAACCCGATCATCAGTGCGAGGGCCTCAGGATACCACCAATTCAGCCATCGGATGAGGTCACTATGCCACGGCTCTTCGATCCGGCCTTTGCGGCGTGCCCGAATGCGCCTGCCATCTGGCGAGATGAGTAGCGCCCTCTGTGGCCAAAAAGACTGCAACGGGTAGGATACTGCGCGGGGGAGATCGGTTAAGGGCTTCCTCGTGATCTTGATCCGCCGATATACCGGATTCAGAGTGTCGCCATCCAACCACAATGACGTATGATAGTTCGGAAACATGCGAAGTCGATCAATGACCCGTATCATATCGCCACAGGCGAAGCCATGAATATGAGGCCTGCAGACACCCTGAATAGGTTCATATTCTCCATGCAAAAAGCCAATTATCCAGCCCTTTGCTCCAGATGAACCTGCAGTAGAGAGTGCTGATCGTAATCTCTCTATCATGTCCGCTGGAGATATTGACTTTAAATTCTCAATATCATTTTCCCACGTGGCGGGCACTATTGTAAAAGAAGCCACGTTGTCTGCGCCGCATTTTTCGATCATTTCCCAAATCGCACCTGCGACATTGATGCGTAAACCACGCATATAGGTGCTGGACGAAAGCGTCTCCGGAACATCTCCTCCAGATGCGGCGCGCAACAGACCGCTAGCCAATTTTCGGACCTCCTCGATGTCTCGATTGTCAGTGCCCCGCCTTTGGACACCTCGATCGTTGGGGAGTTGTTGCGACAACGCCCCCCCCTGAGGCGCCACCCGGTGCCAGTATTCCGCCATTTTATGGAGCATCTTGGCGCGAAGGTGATCCTCCCTGTGGCAGCTTTCGAGCGTCTCAAAATCGGGAAAATGGATGTCGACCCGATACTGCCTCGGCGGCAGGCCGAGCTTGCTGATACCGCGCCCCGACATCACGCGATCCTCGCGGCGGCAAAGCTCTTGATATCCGCCATAGGCACGACCGTCTTGCGGCCGATCTTGCAGCGGCGGAGAGCCCCTTCGCCCAGATACCGAAAGAGCAGGGTCCGCTTTATACCCAGCATCTGACACGCTGTGTGCGTGTCCACGAAAAGAGGTTCAAAAGTAAGCATTTTACGTACTCCATCACATCCAAACCTGATTGCTTGGTCGTGATGGCTGCAATCTTAGCTAGGCCCCAAAGGGTGACCTGCAGATTGCATGGCTGTGCAACTTAAGGATTCAGGAATGACCCCCAAAAGTCCATTTTGGCGGCTGCTGAGCGGTACAAATGCATTGTTCAAGAAATTAAGTTGCGTCAGCGCACCGCGTTGTGCAGCATTCTCTGACAGGTGAGACCTACCATCGAAGGGGGTGATATGGAGTTGATCCAGCAGACAACCCGCAAGGCCCGCCGCCCTCGCACCAAGCCGAGGCGCCCCATTTCAGCCAAGAAGCCGCCGGGGTATATTGTTGACCGAAGACCCAATCCGTTCGGAGACGATTGGGAAGCGTTTGTGGATAGGGTCCGCGCAGCGATTCAGGTCAGCATCAACCCATCACCAGCGGAGAAGGTGGCACCATACGATGAGCCCTCTTCGGTGTTGAAGCGTATGGTTTACGAGTTTGTTCGTGACCATAAGCGGAAAGTTAAATCCATACATGTTGAAACAGCCATTGAAAAATTTCGTGAGGCTCAAGAGAAGCTGAAGTCTCTCGAAAAACAGAGGCTCCTGCGAACAGCCCAAAAGGAATTTAAGAGTAACAGTTACTATTGGATTTTATCGGGTCTTTCTTGCGCCGTGTACGTGGGCGATTTCTCAATAGCGAAATCCAACGTGACTAGATTTGCAAAACAGCTCAAGTATGCAAACAGACATAAGGTTCCTTTGGAATACTTGATTGGTTTCTTGTACCAATGCGGAGCAATCGATGAGGTCTGCCGCAAGGCTGATGACCCAGATTTCCGTGAACCTTGGTACGTTCCCAAAAGAGAATCTTGAGTAACCAAGGCTTAATAAGCGTTGGGTCTCTCTTGGCCGGGTTCGCTTCACATTGAGTGATCGTAAACACTTTGCGATAGCCTGCGCGGGGCGATGGTTACAAATCCATCCCGGTCATGAGGGTTATAATACGGCGGGTCACGGCTTCGTCCGATGGGTCGGGCGACCCCCACTCCATGCTCAGGTCATAGGCGTCGATTTTCCAAAAGAAGCGCTCGCCGTTCAGCACCACCTCGCCAAAGTCGTGCTCTCCCCACGGATCGTTGCCTGCCTTGAAATCGTCAAACTCCCGAACCAGCCGGAGCAGTTCGGCAAGGACTGAGGGGTCAAGCATGGCGACCGCGCGGGTCAGCATGTACTTTCCGCCAAGGCCGGTCTTGCGGAGCCGGTCGTTCAGTTCTTGTATCTTGCGCGTCCTCTGGGCGCGCGAGGCCTCTTCGTGGCGGGTCATGCCAACATTCCTTGCTTTGGTGATTGTGGATTGTGGAGCGCCGCGCGGCCGGATTGAGTCTTGGCTGCACACAGCCGCGCGACGCTCCTCGCTCTTACTTACTCTTGGTGGCGGCCCTGATTTGTTCCAGCAATTTGCCGAGCTCGACCTTCGCAGCGAGGGCCAGCGCCATGGCCTTGCTAAATGGCGCGACAGTGGGTGTCAGATCATTCATTTCAAAAGCTTGGGCCAGAGCCTCGGCCTCAATATGGATCGGGATGAACAACGCTTTTCGGTCTTCGTCGCGAGCGAACCCAAGCTTCCGGAGGGCGGTGACGGCCTTATCGTCGCGGATTATTGCCTGGGCGTGTTCTTGAAGCCCCCTTCGAAACGTCAGTTCGACGCAGAGCATCGAGGGCGCAGTCTGGGTCACGGCTGCAAGCCATGTGTGCTCGTAGCCATCTTCGTCCGCCGAGATCTCTGAAATTTGCAGCCACATATCGCCGGTGCCGACACCGCGCGTCATTTTCCACTCGGGGCACACCACCTGCGTGGACCACTCGTTCTCGACGATCTGCCACGGGGCCTTCACGACCTTCTCAATCGCCAAGAAGGCCTCGGTCATCATCCGTGTGCTGAGCGTGTCATAGGCGTGATACCAATCCAGCTCTATTTGACGCAGGTTTCGGATGACCCGTGCAGCCCATTCAGGGTCCAACCGCTGGGCGACCTTGGCTCGATTTTCAAAATCCATTCTTCGCGCTCCTTGTGCAGAGAGAGGCCCGCTAAGGGGACCTCCTCCGGCACAGCGTCGGTCTTGCAGCGGGTTGCGAGCATCGCGGGGCTCAACTTTCCCCGATCGATGGCACGAACGATCACCCGGTCAGGATTACCCTCACCGTCCCCATCATGGACCTCGATTTCGAGATTGCGCCGAACCCGGAGTTGGCTGCGGCGAGAGCCGTTGGCCCTGCCACCAACGCCTACGTTTGGTGCGCCACTAGTTTATCGGAACTGGCAAAAAATGTCAAAATGCGCCGATTTTGCTGGCGGGGTAGTAGGGTTTGAAAAGCAGTACTTTACGTATTTCTCGTCTCCTTTTGCATGGTGATTCGCGACAGTTATCCAGACTGCGCATGGTCGCCAATCAAACGGTCTTTTCCGTACAATCAGTGATACGAAAATCGCTTCGGATAATCCGACCTTCGCGCTAACTTCGCAGGATGACTTTGAAGCTCGACCTTTTGACCAAGGGTTACCTGCCGGAGAATCTACCTCCAACGTTCAGAACGCATGATCTCGGCACTTATCTCGCCGGTCGCAATGAGCTCTTTAGCCGCGGCAAGCCGACCCGGGCGGCTACCTACAACGCATCGAAGCGCGGGCTGACCCGTCGGGTCTTTTCCTTTGTGCATCCCGGCACCGCTCACGATTTAGCAGAGTTCATTTCTAGTCGTGCGGTTCTGCTGAACCAATTTATCTCGAGAAGCTCTTTTAGCCTGTCAGCGCCCCGACATAATCCCGATGGAGACAGGGCCATCGAGATCGCCTCGCATAGTGAACTCGAAGAGCAGCGTCTGGTCCGGCTAGCAAGATACCGGTTCGTGGCGCGCACAGACATCTCTAGGTTTTACCATTCCATCTACACCCACTCAGTACCCTGGGCCCTTCACGGCAAGCCCGCAGCCAAGGCGGATCAGAGAGCGAATTCGAGTGCCGTCTATGCTAATCGGCTCGATCAGATCCTGCGTCATGGGCAGGACGGGCAGACAATCGGTATTCCCGTCGGCCCGGATGCGTCTCGCTATGTCGCCGAATTGATTGGCGCGGCGATTGATGCAGAATTTGTCTCTCGCGGAGGTGCGGAAGAAACAACTGTGATCCGGCATGTCGATGATGTCTGGATCGGTGCAAACACTCACGCCGAGGTCGAGGCAGCCTTGTGGCGGTACCGCGAATCAATCCGGGCGTTCGAACTCGACATCAACGAATCAAAGACCCGCATTCACTCCGACGATTTTGAGTTTTCCGACAGCTGGCCGACCGACATAGCATCTAAGATCGAGTTTGCTCTGGCATCACCAACCAGACGGATGCCCGAACGGCTACGTTCGGCGCTTGAACACGTGTTCTCCATGATCGCGACAACATCGGACGATGGGGTGCTTAAATATACATTGCGGTATTTGGATCGCTCTGTGGTTCCATCAGAACATTGGAAAACGATCGAGCCCTTCCTGATGCGCTCGGTCACACACTACAGCCATACTGTCGACTACGTCGCCCGCATGTTGGTGTGGCGGCATCTTGCCCGGGGTGACCTGGACGTGGCGCAATGGACTCCGGTACTTCGGGCGTTAATTGCGCGACATGGAAGGCTGGGTAACGACAGTGAAGTCTGCTGGGCGACCTATGCTGCGCTGCGGCTAGGCATCAACTTGCCGTTGGACGCGGCCGCAGCCGTGATCCTGAACTGCGGGGCTTTGTCAGCAGTTGCCGTCCTGTCTGCCGCTGAGGCTGGACTAGTCGATCCCGAAATCTATGATTCTGCTTGGGCGCTAGTAAATGGAGAAAACGGAAATGGACCATTTTGGCCTCTACTGCTTGAATGGAAGGTTAGGCGATGGCCGCGTCACGCCGAAGTAAACGTGACCAATGATCTGATTGCCGAACTGATTGCCCAAGGGATATCAGTTTTTGACACCAGTCGACTTCCGCCAGTATTTGACAATTTTGAAATAAATGAGTATTCTGAAGTTGGTCGAGCGATTGAACCGCGCAGCAGTCAATATGACGACGATGATGATGACGAGGAGGACAATGACAACGGTCTCGATGAAATTTTTTTCTGATGCCTGCATACAATTTCAGATAAACGTCTATTTATTGGTTGAGCAGATAGCGGGTGCTATGGCGCGAAATGTGTCCTCTGGATGGATGAGTGTTATAAGGTCACCTGCCGCAAAACGCGGCCCAAGCCGCCATCAACTCCCGCCGCTTTTCTAAGGCTCGGCCCCGCCGGTAGGCTCGCTCCACCGATGATGCCACCGTGTGTGCGAGAGCCATTTCAACTTCTTCGCGACCAAACTGGGTTGTTTCACCTGCCCAATCCCGGAAGGTCGACCGGAACCCGTGGACGGTGATGTCGGCGTGGCCCATCCGTTTGAGGAGCTGAGACAGCGCCATGTCGGACAATGACCCGCCGCGCGGTGCGGGAAACACAAAGTCTGTCGGCTTGAGCCCGTCTCGCTTCATAGCCACCAAGACCAAGATGGCTGCGTCGCTGAGGGGAACCTCGTGCTGGGCTTCCGCTTTCATGCGGACTGCGGGTACGGTCCAGAGCTTCTTATCCAGGTTGATCTCGGCCCAGGTCATGCCCCGCACTTCGCCGGAGCGCGCTGCCGTCAGGATAGTAAACTCGAGCGCCCGTGCCGCGACTGCGGGGCGCTGTTTCAAGCTCGCCATGAACTTGGCAATCTGGGTGAAAGGAAGCGCTGGATGATGCTTGACTGCCGCCTTACTCCGCTTTGGCAGCAGCAGATCGAGGTGACCGCGGCCTTGCGCCGGGTTTTCGCCGGATCGCAGGCCCTTTGCCTTCGCTGCATCAAGAACCCGCTCAATGCGGCCACGCAAGCGAGACGCAGTCTCAGCCTTGCTCAGCCAGATGGGCTGCAGGATCGCGAGAATCTGCTCGGTCGTGACCTCATTGATCGGCACATCGAATAGGGGCTTCGCATAGCACTGCAGCGTGTTTCGCCACTGCTGCCGATGCTTTGGGTTCTTAAAGCCGCCTTCAATGTCATCGAGCAAATCCATGGCGAAGGTGCCAAATGTGACGGCGGGTTGGGTTTTGATCTTGGTCTTGGCCCGCTCAGCGCGGGGATCAACGCCATCGATCAGCATTGTGCGGATTTGTCCGGCCCGCTCTCGTGCCTTGGCCAGCGTGACATCGAGCGCTGAGCCGAGGCCAAGTTCGATTCGCTTGCCATCGAGGGTGCCGATGTAAAACCAAGAGCGCCCGGAAGCGCGAACGCGAAGGTAGAGACCGCCGCCGTCAGAATAGACGTTGGGCTCCGTGAGCGTGGTCACTTGCCTAGCCGAAAGTTTGTTACGCGCGCGCGAGGGCATGGTTTTCGATGATTAGCAGCTTGGGTCAGCTTGGGCTAGCCATAGTTTTAGCCATAGCTTCAGAGCTGGCTTGAGGCGATTTCCGGCGAACCGCCGTGAACTACAAATCCGCAGAAAAGCCAGCCTAATCCTGGCTTCTTGTCGTTCGTGGCGGTTCGGGGAAGATCGCAAAAGTGCGTGATCTGGCGGAGACGGAGGGATTCGAACCCTCGGTACCGGATTTACCAGTACGACGGTTTAGCAAACCGTTGGTTTCAGCCACTCACCCACGTCTCCGGATACCAGCAGCGAACGCGGGCTATAGCGGGCGATGGCGGGGGCGGCAAGAGCGATCAGACGCGCCGCGGGGAGAACGCCGCATGCCCGCAAATCCCTGTAATCGCGCGCTCTACCGCATTTATGACTCGGCTCATCGCCGGTTCATTGCTCAC
>NZ_CAMBTS010000010.1:0-50000 GCF_945870625.1 Novosphingobium sp. Chol11
ATCACTCCTGATACCCCCGACCGGTCAGCCAGGGGCGGGTTCAAACATGGGTCAAATCTCAATGGAAACTTATGCCCCTCCCGGGTCACTTCTCAGCGCAAATCTACAATCAGCAGCAACATCACACCCGAAGCGCCGATGATGGCCGCCAGCAGCGGCGAGGCGAGCGCAAGGGCCCCCGGGACCGAGGCAAGAAACGCCGTTACGAGGCTTATGGCTTCAAACAGCGCGCCGCCGATCAGGCACCACCACCAGCCACTGATTGCGGCGACGGGCGGCTGGTCGGGGCGCTGGTCCGCAGCTTGGCCGTTGCGCCAAAGCTCGCGCATGGCGCGGGGCGGGATAACGAGGTTGATCCCCGGCACGAACCAGCTACTCGCAGCCCATAACGGCGCATAGGCGAGGGAGGGAAAACCCAGATCGCGCAAGTTGGCATGCGCGCGCCAGACCCATAGCGCTGCTGCCACCACGATCAGGCAGAGTGTAGGCAATACCGCAAAGAAATTGAGCAGCAGCGCCGCGCCAAGGGCATCGCCAATCGCGCTGCCGTTGTCGGTGAAGGTCAGAACGCCGTAGCCGAACGAGAGGACCGTCCATAGGATGTGCAGGGCGAGCGCGCCGATCAGCAGCCGGGCACGCCAGCGCAGCGCAGCGTTCAGTCGGCTTTCCCCCATCCGGCCCCGAACCTCCCCTGCGTCAACCGGCCCGGCTCTGCGGCGCGGCGTCGTCTCCGGCCTTTACCCCTTCATCGCCGCCTGCAGCTGGCTCAGGATCACCTGGCTCTGCTCGGCGCCCGATTGCGGCACGAAATCGCCGGTACGGTCAGAGATTTCGGCCCAGTGCGCAGCAAAGCCTTCGACCGAGCGGTCATCGCCGGTCAGCAGCACGCCCTTGTTCATCGTGACCCATGCCGAATGATAGACGCCCGCGCCTGCGCCGACGATGGCGTTGCTCGGCGCATCCTCCGAAACGAGGAACAGCGCGGCGGGCACGACGTTTTCAGGGCCGAACGCTTTGTAGGCCTCTTCGGGGAAGATATCCTCGGTCATCCGCGTGCCCGCCACCGGGGCGAGGGTGTTGACCCGCACGTTGTTTTTCGCGCCTTCGAGGTAGAGCGTCTTGGTGAGGCCTGCGAGGCCAAGCTTGGCCGCGCCATAATTGGCCTGACCGAAATTGCCGAACAGCCCGGTCGACGAGGCGGTCATCAGGATGCGGCCATAGTTTTGCGCGCGCATCGTATCCCAAACGGCCTTGGTCGCATTGGCCGAGCCGATCAGGTGCACTTTGACGACGAGGTCGAAATCGGCGGGCTCCATCTTGGTGAAGCTCTTGTCGCGAAGGATGCCCGCGTTGTTGATCAGGATGTGAACCTCGCCCCAGGCTTCCTTGGCTTTGGCGACCATTTCGACCATCTGCTCATATTCGGTGACCGAGCCGCCGTTCGACATCGCTTCGCCGCCCGCTGCCTTGATTTCCTCGACCACGGCCAGCGCAGCATCGGAATGGCCGGTGCCGTCACGCGCTGCGCCCAGATCGTTGACCATGACCTTTGCGCCGCGCTTGGCCAGTTCGAGGGCATAGGCCCGGCCCAGACCGCCGCCTGCACCAGTTACGATTGCGACCCGGTCTTTGAACGAAATGCTCATGCCCATTGCTCCTGCAAGCCCTCATCGGGGCGTTATATGACCGCGCGGATGCCACGCCATTGCGCGATTGGCAACTGCGATGGAGCCATCGCCGGGAGGGGTTTCAGGCCCCGGGCCTTTAGGCGATGCGCTTGACCCAGCCGTGCGGGTCGGGCGCGTGGCCGCGCTGGATCGCCACCAGCCGCTGGCGCAGCCGCTCGGTCAGCTGGCCGGGGCCGCCGCTGCCGATCGTGAACGCGCCGGATGCGTTGGCGACTTTGCCCACCGAAGTGACCACCGCCGCAGTGCCGCAGGCAAACGCTTCAACCAGCTTGCCGCTCTCCGCATCGGCGCGCCACGCATCGAGGCTGTAGCGTTCTTCGCGCACAGTGAGGCCTTCATCGCGGGCGAGCGTGAGCAGGCTGTCGCGGGTGATGCCGGGCAGGATCGTGCCGCCCAGCGGCGGGGTGATCAAGCTGCCATCGTCGAACGCGAAGAACAGGTTCATGCCGCCCAGTTCCTCGATCCATTTGCGCTCGGCCGCATCGAGGAACAGCACCTGATCATGGCCGCGGGCAAAGGCATCGGCGGTGGGCACGAGGCTGGCGGCGTAGTTGCCGCCGCACTTGGCCTCGCCGGTGCCGCCAGCCGCAGCGCGGGTATAGTCGCTCACCCAGATCGAGACTGCGCTGGCGCCCGATTTGAAGTAATTGCCCGCCGGGCTGGCGATGACCAGAAAGCGATAGGCCTTGGCCGGGCGCACGCCCAGAAACGCCTCGGTCGCGAACAGGAACGGGCGCAGATAAAGCGAGCCGCCCGGCACGGTGGGGAACCACTGCCGATCGGCAAGCACGAGCTGCGTGACAGCATCGACGAACAGCGCGGGCGGCATCTCGGGCATCGCCAGACGGCGGGCGGAAGCATTGAAGCGCGCGGCGTTGGCCTCGGGCCGAAACAGCGTGATGCCCCCCATAGTTCCGGCCGTAGTTCCGGCATCCTCCAGCGCATAGGCCTTCATACCTTCAAAGATTTCCTGCGCGTAATGCAGCACAGCGGCGGCCGGATCGAGCGCGATCGGCCCGTAAGGCAGGATCTGGGCATTGTGCCAGCCGTGCGCTTCGGCCCAGTCAATCGACACCATGTGATCGGTGAAGGCCGTGCCGAAGCCCGGGTTGGCAAGGATTGCCGCGCGCGCATCCTCGGCCATCGGAGCGGGATGGGGGTTTTGCGCAAACGGGATCATATCGGGGCCGGGCATTAGTAAGGAGTCCTCTGAGTGGCGAACCGCGCCACGCCCTGCTTGTACTATTGTTGCGCGAAAGGCAACAGTAAAGCAATAAATGTGAAGGGCCGCGTCCGCCTGACGGACACGGCCCTTCGCATGGTCAGCGGCCGGAAAGTGCCGCTTACGAAGCCTTTATCGCCAACTGGTGGTTAGCAATAATGCTCCGTGATACGGTTTACCGACCTCGCTGCTGAACCATGAGACATCGGATCACCTCCTTTCGCTGTGTTGAACCAGAGTTGCCGCCGTTTCAGACGACCCGACCGGACAAGCTTCGCTTGATCACGGCCTTGAGCCGGAATGTGATTCATCTGAGAGCGCAGAACAAGTCTTGCATTCATTTATTTTCACGTCAAAATAGCAATTTCCCGCTGCTTCGTTGTGGATAAACCGTCGCTCTTTTGGCGGCCTCATCACCGCCCTGCAGGTCCGCTTTACCGGCAATCTTCGATCACCCGCCCCACTTCCGCCCATGCTGGCAGGACCAGCGTGGGCAAGCCGCTGATATCCAATGTAAACCTCCCCTTGCTGAAGGCCATTTGATCGAGCACCCGGTCTTGCGGATCGAGCTCGATCGCGAGCGCTGCGGGCTTGACATTGGCGGCTGGTCTGGCAGCGATATTGCGGGTGCCGCTGCTGGTGCTGATCGATGCCGCCACGGCGCTCTGGCCGGGCGCCGGACGCAGCAGGATGATCATGCGCCGCGCGCTGTCGCAGCGCAGCACGAGGAGCGGCATCGCGCCCGTAGCGGCAAAACGAGCGGCGGTGCCGCCTTTTTCTGCGGTATAGGTCCAGCTGCCGGGTGTCTGCGCCGCTTCCCGCGCGGCGGGCGGGGTGGCGGGCCGAACCACTTGGACGGGGCGCGGCGCAGGCAATGCCGCGCCGCTGCTGGCGCGCATAGGCGGTGTTAGCGGCAGCGGCGGCGGCGCAGCGCAACTGGCAAGGCCCAGCATCGCCGCCAAGACCGCCGCCAGCGCCGCCGGAGCGCGGGTCAGGAGGGGCTGGACAGGGGCGCAGACAACGGAACGGTTGATCTTCATGCCCTCGCTATGGAAGAGAGCGCGCGTGACCTCAAGCCGAACCACCAAAGGAAAGCTGCGCGCCGACCAGCTATTGTTCGAGCGCGGCCTCGCCGAGAGCCGTTCGCGCGCGCAGGCGCTGATCTTGGCCGGGCTGGTTTTCGCAGGCGAGACCAAAGTTGCCAAGGCGGGGCAGCTGTTCGATCCCGATGCTGAACTTGAAGTGCGCGGGCGCGATCATCCGTGGGTTTCGCGCGGAGGGATCAAGCTGGCGCATGCATTGGGGCATTTCGGGCTTGATCCGGTGGGCCGCACCGCGATGGATATCGGCTCGTCTACCGGGGGCTTTACCGATGTGTTGCTGCAAGGCGGCGCGGTGCATGTGTTCGCGGTGGATTCAGGCACCAATCAGCTGGCGTGGAAACTGCGGCAGGACCCGCGCGTCACTGTGCTCGAACAGACCAGCGCGCGGGTGTTGAGCGCGGCGCAGATCGACCGCCCGGCCGATTGGGTGGTGTGCGACGCCAGCTTTATCGCTCTGCATAAAGTGCTTCAGGTGCCGCTAGCGCTGGCGGCGCGGCCGACGCAGTTGGTTGCGCTGATCAAGCCGCAGTTCGAAGTCGGCCGAAGCGAAGTGGGCAAGGGCGGGGTGGTGCGCGATGCGGCGCTGCACGAGCGCGTTTGCGCGGAAGTGCGCGCGTGGCTGGTGGGCGAAGGGTGGGAAGTGCAGGGTATTGTCCCAAGTCCGATCACCGGGCCCGAGGGAAATGTGGAATTCCTTATTTCCGCTTTCAGGACACTCGCGTAAAGCAAGCGTTGCCGAACAGCGGTCCGGTCGCCAATGTCGGCATCTAATCAATTGGGGGCGATTTCGGCACACAATGATACGACATCTTGCTTCTCCCGTGCAGCTTCGCGCCAGCCTCATCCGCTGGGCGCTGTTCACCGTGCCGCTGACCATCGGCCTTGGCTTTTTGTCGGGAGGCGCCGGGGGCAGCGGACCGGACAATGCCTGGTTTGCGGCGCTGACGCGGCCCGCGATCTTTCCGCCGCCCATCGTCTTCCCGGTGGCGTGGACGCTGTTTTACACGCTGATGGGAACGGCGCTGGCGATGGTGGCGGCGGCGCGCGGCGCAACGGGACGCTGGATCGCGGTGGCCGGTTTCGTGGTCCAGTTCGCGCTGAATCTGGCGTGGAGCCCGGTGTTCTTCGGCCAGCATCAGATGGCGGTGGCGCTCGGGATCATCGGCGGGATGTTTGTGACAACGGCGATTACGCTGGTGCTGTTCTGGCGGGTGCGCCCGCTCGCCGGCGCGCTGCTCATTCCGTATCTGGCGTGGATCTGTTTTGCCGGACTGCTCAATTATCAGTTTCTGGCGCTGAACCCAGCGGCCGAAGGGGCATCTGGCGCGGCGGTCCGGGTTAAGATTTAGAAGCCTTGCGGCGGAGCACCGCCAGCCCCATCTCGGGCGCTCACTTGCTAGCTAGGGCACGATACCATGCAATCCGAAAACCCGATGATCGCCGATTTCGTCAAGCTGATGAACAGCGCCGCTGCGACGCTGGCCGGCATGGGCCGCGAGGCGGGCGAAAGCGCACGCGAAAAAGCACGCGAGATATTCGGCGGGATGGACTTCGTCAGCCGCGAAGAATTCGACGCGGTGAAAGACATCGCGACCACTGCCGCTGCCGAGGTCGATACGCTGAAGGCGCGGCTCGATGCGCTTGAGGCCAAGCCGAGCGGCGCCGCCGAGGCCCTATAAGCCAGCCTTGGTCAGCGCCTGATCGAGGTCTTCGATCAGGTCGTCAGGGTCTTCTAGCCCGATATTCAGCCGCAGCAGGCCTTCCCCCACGCCCATGTCGGCGCGGGTTTCGGGGCCGACGCCGTGGTGCGTCGATGAAGCGGGATGGCACATCAGCGAGCGCGAATCGCCAATGTTGTTCGAGATATCGATGAGTTGAAGCGCATCTAGCAGCGCGTGCGCCTGTTCGCGTCCGCCCGCCAGATCAATCGAAAAGATCGTGCCGCCCGCGCTCATCTGCTTGAGCGCCAGCGCATGCTGCGGGTGGCTGGGAAGGTAAGGGTAGAGCATGCGCGGCACGCGCGTCTCGACAAACGCGGCGACCTTGAGCGCGTTCTCGCTTTGACGGCGGATGCGCAAGTCGAGCGTTTCGAGGCCTTTGAGCACGACCCAAGCGTTGAACGGCGCGCAGGTCGGCCCGGTGTTGCGCTGGAATGGCATGAGCACATTGTTGATGAAATCGGCGCTGCCGCAGATCGCGCCGGCCATCACCCGGCCTTGCCCGTCCATCATCTTGGTGGCCGAATAGGCGACCACGTCTGCGCCGAGATCGAGCGGGCGCTGCAATGCGCTGGTCGCAAAGGCATTGTCGACCACGGTGACGATGCCGTGTGCCCGGGCCAGCGCGCAGACATGGTCGAGATCGACGATGTCCATTGTCGGATTGGCTGGGCTTTCGAAGAAGAACACTTTGGTATTGGGCCGGATCGCAGCCTCCCATGCGGCGTTGTCCGCCGCGTGGATCGTGGTGCTTTCGATGCCGAAGCGCGGCAGCAGATTGTCCACCAGCCAGCGGCACGAGCCGAACGCGGCTTTGGCCGCGACCACATGGTCTCCGGCCGAAAGCTGGCACAGTAGCGCCGCGGTCATCGCCGCCATGCCGCTGGCCTGCGCGCGGCAGGCCTGCGCGCCTTCGAGCAACGCGATGCGTTCTTCGAGCATCGCCACGGTGGGGTTCTGGACCCGCGAATAAGTCATGCCATCGGCTTCGCCGGCAAAGCGCGCGGCGACTGTGGCGGCGTCATCGTAAGTAAAGCCGGAGGTGAGGAACAGGGCTTCAGAGGTCTCGCCCATTTCCGAGCGCCAGGTGCCCCCGCGCACGGCCTGCGTTGCAGGGCGCCATGTGGCTGTGATCGAGCGGTCTTGTCCTGTGGTGCGTTTCATGGTGGCAGGCTTTAGGTTTGCGGCGCAGCCCGCGCAAGCGCTGCCATTGCGCGTTCGAGGGCAGTTGGCGTAGGGCCTGCGCCGACGATGTTTGCTGCCCATCAACCTCTGCGCGGCCAGGACCGCGATCCGCTGCTCTGGACATGCGCACTGGCGCTGGTGTTTTTTGCGCTGGTGCTCAATCGCTTGACGATCCCGGCGCGGCCGATGTTCGACGAGATTCATTATCTGCCCGCCGCGCGCCGCCTGATCGAGCTGACCAGCCGGCTCAACCCCGAGCATCCGCTGCTTGGCAAGGAATTCATCGCGCTGGGCATGAAGCTGTTTGGCGATGGGCCGCTAGGCTGGCGCATGCCGAACGCGGTGCTGGGCACGATCGGCGTGTTTGCGGCGACGCGCGCGCTGTGGTGGGCCAGCGGATCGCGCGCGGCGAGCCTGATGTTCGGCGCGCTGCTGGCGAGCAATTTCATCTGGTTCGTGATGAGCCGGATCGCGATGCTCGATATGGCGATGGCAGCGATGCTGGCGCTGGCCTTCTGGCAATGGGCGCTGGCGTGGCGGCGGCAGAAGCGGTTGCATCTGGCGCTATGCGGGGTGTTTCTGGGCCTGTCGCTGGCGGGCAAATGGAATGGCATTCCGCTGCTGGTGATGCCCGGTCTGCTTTTTGCCTGGGATCGCGCCTGGGCGCTGGGGCCGCGCTGGCGCGCTGTGCTGACGGCGCGTGATGTGGGGCCGGTGCGCGGGGTGTCGCTGCTCGAAGCGGCGCTATGGCTCGGCGCGGTGCCGCTGGCGGTCTATTTCGCCACGTTTGCGCCGACGTTTTTCTACAAGGTTCAGCCGATGACACTGCGCGGGCTGATCCCGTGGCAGCAATACATGCTCCAGCTGCAGGACAGCGTGGTCAAACCGCACCGCTATATGAGCCGGTGGTGGCAATGGACGCTGAACTTGCGCCCGATCTGGTTCCTCTATGAGAAGACCGCAGGGGGCCTACGCGGCATCCTGCTCGTGGGCAATCCGTTCACCATGCTGGCGGGGCTGCCCGCGCTGCTGCTGTGCTTGTGGGAGGGCGCGCGCCGCCCCGATCGGCTGCGGATTGGGGTGGTCATTATGTATGTCGCGGCGCTCATTTTCTGGGCGCTCAATGGCAAGCCGGTGCAGTTTTTTTATCACTACGAACTGGCGGCGACATTCCTGATGGCGGCGCTCGCGATCACGCTGGCGGGATGGTGGGAGGCAGGCACCCGCTGGCCGGCGGTGGTTTCGCTGGCATTGGCGGTGGCCATGTTCATCGGCTTTTATCCTATCCTCTCGGCGGGCAAGCTGGCGAACGCGCGGTCTTATGAATGGTATGTCTGGATGAACGGCTGGCACTGATCCCGCCTCGGGCGGGGTGCGGGGCCGCTCAGTATTTGCCCCAGACGAATTTGCTGGAAAGCGCGAAATTCCAGACCGAACCCAGCACGATGCCGATGATCACCGAGATCGCATCGTGAAACCCCATCGTGCGCAGCACCGCCGCCGCGCCGACATTGGTCAGCAGCCCAAGCGAGCAGGTGGCGGCAAACTTGGCCCAGCCACGCAGCAGCGGCAGCACCCCGCGCAGGCGCTTGTCCTGATAGGTCAGTTCGTTGTTGAGCACGAAATTGAACGACATCGCCACCACTGCGGCAATCGTGTTGGCGATGTTGAACGCGGTGTTCGAAGACCACTGACCATAAACGAACGGCGCACCGAGCAATCCGCTGCGCACCAGCCAGAGCACCCCGAACTGGACCGCCACGCCCATCGCGCCGACTGTGCCGAACAGCGCGAAACGGGTGGGGATGATCCGGCCCAGCCACTTGTCGTAAAGCCCGACGAGGAATTCGAACACGACCGTGCGATCAAGCTTCGATTCGCCGGTGGCGCGCGCGGCGAAATTCATCGGAAATTCCTTGACCCGCAGCGGCGCGTCGACCGTAGCGAGGATATCGAGCAGGATCTTGAAGCCCACGCCTGAAAGGCGGTGGGCATCGGCGCGCAGGATATCGGCGCGCAGCATGAAAAAGCCGCTCATCGGATCGCTCAGCTCAACCCCGGTGACGCGGCGGGCAATCCGGTTGGCCAGCCCCGAGGCCTTGACCCGGTCCGGGCGGCCCCACGCCTCGGTGCTGGCGCCCTCGGCAAAGCGCGAGGCATAAGCGACATCGTATTCGCCGCCGACCACCGCTTCGTACATCTTCGGCAGCAGGACCGGATCGTGCTGATGATCGGCGTCCATCACGCTGACGACCGGGGCGGCCGTGGCGCACATCCCTTCGATCGCGGCAGAGGCGAGGCCGCGCCGCCCGATGCGCTCGATCACGCGCACCCGCGGATCATCGCGACCGATCCGGCGCGCTTCGTCGGCGGTGCCATCGGGGCTGTTGTCGTCGACGAAGATCGCTTCCCAGTTCAGCCCGGTGAGCGCCTTGTCGAGGCGTTCAACCATCAGCGCGATGTTGCCCCGCTCGTTGTATGTTGGCAAAATAACGGCAAGTTGCAGCATAACGAGCGCACTTACAGCCTTGCGAGCACCGCGTCACCAATTTCCGTGGTGCCTGCGGTTCCGCCCAGATCGTGGCCGAACACGCCGTCCGCAATCGCGCGGGCCACTGCTGTCTCGATGCGGAGCGCAGCGTCAGCCAGCCCCAGCGAATGGCGCAGCAGCATCGCAGCGGAAAGGATCGTGGCCATCGGGTTGGCAAGACCCTTGCCCGCGATGTCTGGCGCGGAGCCGTGGATCGGCTCGTAAAGGCCAAATGTGCCGTGCGTTGTCTCGCGGCTGCCCAGCGAGGCGGAGGCCAGCATCCCGATCGAGCCGACGCACATGCTCGCCTGATCAGAGAGGATGTCGCCGAACAGATTGCCGGTGACGACCACATCGAACTGGCCGGGATTGCGTACCAGCTGCATCGCGGCATTATCGACATACATATGGCTGAAGGCGACATCGGGGTATTCGCGCGCCACTTCGATAACGATGTCGCGCCAGAGCTGCGAGGTTTCCAGCACATTGGCCTTGTCCACCGAGCATAGTTTGCTGTTCCTGCCTTGCGCCGCGCGGAACGCGACGTGGGCGATCCGGCGCACTTCGGTTTCGCAATAGGACATCACGTCATAGCCCTCGCGGGTGCCATCGGCGGCGGTGCGAAAGCCCTTTTCGCCAAAGTACACATCGCCATTGATCTCGCGCACGATCAGCAGATCGATGGCCGCCGCCACTTCGGGCCGGAGCGCGGAATGATGTTCGAGGCCCTTGAACACAGTGGCGGGACGCAGATTGGCAAACAGGCCGAATGCTTTGCGAAGCCCAAGGATCGCTTGCTCGGGGCGCAAGGCGCGCTCCAGCGCGTCGCAATCGGGATCGCCGACCGCGCCGAACAGCACGCCGTCTGACCCCTCGACCAGCGCCAGCGTTTCGGGTGGCAGTGGATGGCCGTGCGCCTTGTAGGCCGCGCCGCCGACCAGCGCCTCGCCGCGTTCGATATCGAGGCCGAGCGCATCCAGCACCCGCAGCGCCTCATGCGTCACTTCGGGGCCAATACCGTCACCCGCCAGGACCGCAATTTTCATATCTTCCCCTTAACTTGCGCTGATGCGTTTCAATCGATCCATCAGAATCGCGCGCGCCGCCATAACATCGCGCCTGCGATCGGCAAGCAGCCGGTTGCCGATGGCTGCGCCTTGCCGGTCGAGCAAGGCCAGCAGCTGCGCCCATGGCATGTCTGCCGGCGGCGCGGCGCTCAGCCCTTGGCCAACGGCATATCCCGCCTCGCGCAGCACCAGCGCCTCGTAGCCGGCCAGCGCGCGCGCCCAGCCACGCGCCGAGGGCGCATGGCAAATGGCATCGAGCAAGGCGAGGAGCGCGCTATGGAGCGCGGCATAAGGCTGGCCTTCGGGCAAGGTGGCGGCCGTGAGCGCGGCGGCCCAGCCGATCCCTGCGCTCGCCAGCGGCTCGGTCAGCCAAGGCCCCCGGCTGACGACCAGTTCGAGCCGCACCGACGCCAGCTGGCTATCGCCGCGTTCATTGAGCTCGATTTCCAGAACATTGCCCGGGATCAGCAAAGGCCGCAGCATCCGCCCGCGTGCGCCCGCGACATAGGCCGCGAGCAGCCCGTGATCGGCGGTAAACAGGCGCGCCACCGCGCCATGTTCGCCATGCGCGAAGGACGCGCAAAGGATGGCCGGGGCGCGGATCAGCATGCGGCGGGCTGTGCAGCCATTCGGGCAAGCCCGCAAGACTTGCGATTCCCCCGTTGGAACGCGGCGCAATGTGCGGTAGTTTGCCTGCTATGAAGCAACTTTTCCAGCACGCTGCCGTAACCGATGGCATCACCGTTCGCGTGGCGGTCAATTTCCTGCCCGAGCAATCGCGCGTGGACGCGGGAAAATGGTTCTGGGTGTATCACATTCGGATCGAGAACGGCTCGGACCAGCCGGTGCGCTTGCTGACCCGCCACTGGCGGATCACCGATGGGCGAGGGCAGACCAACTTTGTCGATGGCGAAGGCGTAGTGGGCGAGCAGCCGCTCCTTAAGCCGGGCGAAGCGCATGACTATGTCTCAGGCTGCCCGCTCGGCACGCCGCGGGGCACGATGCAGGGGCATTACATCATGGAGCGCGGCGACGAGTCGCTGATCGAGGTGGCGATCCCCCGGTTTCCGCTGGCGGCCCCGGCCACCGCGAATTGAGCGCGGAGCGCGCGCAATGAAGCGGACCCATCTGCCGCTTAACGGCCTGCGCGTGCTGGATGCAGCCGCGCGGCATCTTTCCTTCACCCGCGCAGCCGATGAACTGGCAGTGACCCCGGCCGCGGTCGGCCAACAAATCCGCGCGCTGGAGGATCTGCTGGGGGTGGTGCTGTTTCGCCGCACGACCAAGGGGCTGGTGCTGACGGAGGAGGCCTGCGCCGGACTCAACGCGATCCGCGAGGGTTTCCTGCGCTTTGAAGAAGGCGTGCAGGCGATGCAGGCCGGGCAATCGAGCCACGTCTACACCATCGCCTGCCCGCGCGACTTTTTCGCGGCTTGGCTTTCGCCCCGGCTGGCAGCATTCCGCGCGCAGAGCCCAGCGATGCGCTTCGCCTTGGCAAGCGGGGATGGCGAGACCGACTTTACCGAGGCCAACCTCGATTTGGCGGTGCGCTGGGCCGAAGGGCCGGGCGAGCTTGAAGGCATCCCGCTCGGCGCGCCGATGGTGCAGATCGTAGCTGCGCCAGGGCTTGGCAACGCGGCCCCCTGGATCAGCTGGCCCGGCGATCCCGCGCCCGACGATGATCAGCGCGAGCCGCAGTTTTCGGTGGGCGATGCCGGCACCGCGATCAGCGCCGCTGCCGCCGGGCTGGGCAAGGCGCGCGTGCCCTTGCTGCTGGCAGAGGCCGCCGCTGCCATGGGCCGGATCGAGCTAATGGGCGTGCCCGAGACCGGGCGGCGCGGCTATTGGCTGGTCGCCCCGTTGCCGCAATGGCGGCAAGCCAAAGTGAAGGCGCTGGTGGCGGCGCTGACCGCCTGATCGTGCTACTCCCGGGCGCTATCGGCCCTCTCGCAAGCGCAAGAAAGGCACCATGGCCGAAATCATCGTCCGCCCATATGTCGAGGCCGATAACGGTGCTGTGCTCGCCCTTATCCTCCCGATCCAGCAGGATGAGTTCAGCATTCCGGTCACGGCCGAGGACCAGCCTGATCTGAAAGCCATCGGGCATGTCTATCAGTCCGGCACTGGCGGGTTCTGGGTTGCGGAGAACGCTGGAAGGATTGTCGGCACCATCGGCCTGATCGGCTTCGGCAAGCGGGAGGGCGCACTGCGCAAGATGTTTGTCGCAGCCGATGCGCGCGGCCGCGAACATGGCGTTGCGGCAAGATTGCTGGCCATCTTGCTCGATCATGCCCGCGCGCACGGGCTGACCGCGATCACGCTGGGCACGATCGAGCGGCTTCATGCGGCGCGGCGCTTTTATGGAAAGAGCGGCTTTGCCGAGATTGCTGCCGATGCTCTGCCGGAGGGTTTTCCGCGCATGCCGGTCGATACCCTTTTCTTTCGCCTCGCTTTGCGCTGATCCGCTTTGGCTCAGCCCGTCCGCTCCAGAAACGCATCGAGCGCGGCATTGAAGTCTGCGGGGGATTCCCATGGGACGAAATGGCCGCAATCGGGCACGGGCACCAGCGTGAGGTCGGGGATCAGCGCCTCCAGGCCATCGAGATTGGCGGGGGGCAGCGCCATGTCATCCAGCGCCCAGATCACCAGCGTGGGGATGCCGAGCGGGGGCAGCGGCGGGGGAGCGAAACCTTCGGGCAAGGCAAACGGTGCGTCCATCGTGGGCACATCCATCGGGCTGGCACGATACCAGTTCAGCATCGCGATGGCAGCATCGGGATTGGCCCAATCCTGCATCAGCGCCGCTTGCTCTGCGGGCTCGATCACGGGGGTTCGTTCCCATTTCAGCGCTTGTTGCAGCAGCGCGCCAAGGCCGTGTTCGCGCACCATCGGATCGAACGCGGTGTTGCGGAAATCGCGCATGTATTGGCTAGCGGCGCGCTGCACCGGATCGAGATAGAGCAGGCGCTGAAAGATGGCGGGGTGCGGCGCGTTGGCGATGACCGCGCGGGTGACGCGCGTGTTCTGACCCATGAGCGCCACGCCCCATGCAATCGCGCCGCCCCAATCGTGACCGACCACGGTGAACTGCGCCACGCCGAGCGCATCGGCAAGCAGGAAAACGTCACCGATCAGCTTGTCCGGGGTGTAGCTCCCCACATCCTGCGGCTTTGACGAGCCGCGATAGCCGCGCTGGTCGGGGGCGATACAGCGGAAGCGCCCCGCCAGATGCGCGATCTGGTGGCGCCAGGTGCGGTGCGATTCGGGAAAGCCATGGAGGAACATCAGCACCGGGGCATCGCGCGGGCCTGTGTCGACGACGTCCAGCGCGATGCCGTTGGCCAGCGTGACGCGTTGCATTTCGGCGCTCATTGCGGTGTCTCCATCCGCGTGGCGTAGCCGGCGGCGACCCAACCGGCGACTTTATCAAACAGCGCGTCGGGGGTGCGGCGCGCTTCGCCGAGCTGCTTTTCGGCCCCCACGGCTACAATGATCTCGCGCTCGTCTGCGGCGATGCCGGCCAGCATTTCGGCGACGGCGACATCGGGGTCGATCCCGGCGTCGATATGTGGATCGCTCGCGCCGCGCGCGGTGCCGTCTGCGGTAAGCGCATTGCGCGCGACATTGGTGCGCACCGATCCCGGCGCGATGACATGGACCTTGAGCCCAAGGTGCGCCACTTCGCTGCGCAGCGCATCGGCATAGCCGATCAGCCCGAATTTGGCGGCGCTATAAGCGGTTCGCAGCGGCACGCCGAATTTGCCCGCTACGCTGGAGATCATCACGATCCGCCCCGATCCGCGCGCGACCATATGTGGCAAAACTGCCTGGGTCAGCGCGATGGGGGCCAGCAGATCGACCGCGATGATCCGTTCATAGACTGGATAATCGGTATCGACCGCCAGCGCGCGCTGCGAAATGCCCGCATTGTTGATCAGCATGTCGATGCCATCAGACCATTGCGCGGCTTGCGCAGTGGCGGCGAGCATAGCTGCCTGATCGGTTACTTCGAACGGGAGCAGCAGGGTTTCGCCCAGCCCCTCGGCCACTGCGGCCAAGGCCTGCTCATTGCGGCCCGACAGGATCAGCCGCGCGCCCTGCGCCCCAAGCGCGCGCGCCAGTGCGGCGCCGATGCCCGATGAAGCGCCGGTGATCCACACCGCCTTGCCTGAAAATTCCATGTCTTCCTCTCCTGTTTTGTTCTTATGGATTTGCAAGTGTGATCGGGATTTGCGGCAACGGAATGAATTCATCCTCATCACCGGGCACCGCGGGAAAGCGCCCCTCGGCCCAGTCGCGCTTCGCCTGGTTGATCCGCTCGCGGCTGGAACTCACGAAATTCCACCACACGTGGCGCGGGGAAGCAATCGCCGCTCCGCCCAGCAGCATCACCCGCCCGCCGCGCGCCGACGCCAGCTTCATCGCCGCGCCGGGGGCCAGCACGGCGAGGCTGTAGAGCGCCAGCGCCGTGCCATCCACGCTCGCTTCGCCGCCGACCAGCATGACCGCGCGCTCGTCCGCCTCCGCATCGAGCGGGATTGCGCCGCCGGTGCCGAGGATGATCTCGGCATAAATCGTCGGCGAATGCTGCGTTGTCTGCGCGGCCGCGCCCCATAGCGTGCCCATGATCACGCGCGCGGATACACCGCCGTCCTCGATCAGCGGCAAGTCCGCGTGCTGTTCGAACGCCGGGTCGATCTCTTCGCGTCCGTCGGGCAGCGCGAGCCAAGTCTGCATGCCATAAAGCCGAGGACCGGCGGCTCGCTCTGCTGCGGGGCCGCGCTCGGAATGGACGATTCCGCGCCCCGCTGTCATCAGATTGACCTGCCCCGGGCGGATCGTGGCAAAGCTGCCCAGACTATCGCGGTGCTCGATTGCGCCGGCATGCTCGCCATCAAACAGCCAGGTGACGGTGGCGAGGTTGATATGCGGGTGCGGCCGCACGTCCATCGCCGTGCCAACGGGCAACACGGCGGGGCCGAACTGGTCGACAAAAATGAACGGGCCGACCATTGTTCGCGCCGGGCTGGGGAGCACGCGCCGCACCTGAAACGCGCCAAGGTCGTGCGTCACCGGCAGCAGCGTCTGAACAATGGGCTCGCTCATGGCGCTTCCTCTCCCAATGGGTGGGCGCTATTCGCCCGGTGCCTTGGCCTTGACCGCCAGCGCATGTACCCGCTGGCCAGGAATATCGCCCAGCGCGGCATTGACCAAGCGCTGGCGCTGAAGCCGCGAGACGCCTGTAAAAGCGGCGCTCTCGATCTCGACGGTGAAGTGCGATTCGCCCGATCCATCATCGCCCCGGTGGCCGCTGTGGCTGGCGCTGTCGTTGATCACGGCAAGCCGCGACGGGGCGAAGGCGGTGGTGAGCTTTTGTTCGATTTCTTGGGCAATTGGTCCGGTCATGGCTTCCATCTTAGCGAAAGAACCATCATGTGCCAAAGGCCGATCCAGCGAAAGCGAGAATGCGACACGACAAATTTCACGGCCGCGTCGAAGGCAGCGGCAGGGCCTGCGATGCGCCGGGTTGCCCCACTGCGGGCGAATTTCGCGCACCCGGCGGACGCTCGCCCGGGTTTGACGGGCCGGGCGATTATCGCTGGTTTTGCCTCGATCATGTGCGCCAGTTCAACGCGGGCTATGATTTCTTTGCCGGCATGAGCACGGAGGAAATCATGGCCGCGCAATCCCCGCTGGCAGGCTGGGAGCGCGAAACGCGCGCCTTTCGCCCCGATGCCGGGATCGATGGCGCGCCGCGCTGGAACGATTTTGCCGATCCGCTCGATGCGATCGCGCGCCGCGCGCGGATGCGCCGCGAGGATGCGCTCCACCGGCAGGATGCTGCGCGGCGGGGCATCGGGCCGGAGGAGCGCCGTGCCTACGAGATCATGGGGCTGGGCTTCGACGCGGATCGCAAGGCGCTGCGCGCGCGCTATTCGCAGATGGTGCGCAAATATCATCCCGATCGCAACGGTGGCGATCGTAGCTATGAGCGGCAGTTGCAGGAAGTGGTCGAAGCTTACAACCGGCTCAGGGCGAGTAACGCTTTTACCTAATCGAACAAAGATCAGAGGGAGAGAACATGATGAGCGACGCGCGGACAGGTGAGCATAGTTATGATCAAATCGTGCTGGGGCGGCGCAGCATTCGCGGGTTTCAGCAACGGCCGGTGCCGCGCGCGTTGATCGAGCAAGTGCTGGCGCTCGCGATGCGCGCGCCTTCCAGTTACAACACGCAGCCGTGGAATTTCACCGTGGTCAGCGGCGCACCGCTTGATCGGATTCGCGAGGAGAACGCGCGCCGCACTTTGGCCGGCGTGCCCGATTCGCGGGAAGGCCGCCGGGGCGGAGCCTATCTCGGCGCGCACCGCGAGCGGCAGATCGAAGTGGCCAAACAACTTTTCAGCGTGATGGAGATCGGCCGCGAGGACAAGGACAAGCGGCAGGACTGGGTGATGCGCGGGTTCCGGCAATTCGATGCGCCGGTCTCGGTGGTGGTGACGTACGACCGGGTGCTGCTGGAAAGCGACATCGGACCGTTCGATTGCGGCGCGGTGACCAATGCGCTGGTCAACGCGGCATGGTCGCGCGGGCTGGGCTGCGTGATCAACAGCCAGGGCATCATGCAATCCCCCGCTGTGCGCGAACATGCAGGGATTGCCGAGGATCAGGTGATCATGATCTGCGTCGCGATGGGATATCCTGACGAGGATTTTCCCGCCAATAGCGTTGTTTCAAACCGCAAACCGGTGGCCGAAGCCGCCCGGTTTGTGGGGTTTGAGGATTAGGCCAGGGTCAGCCGCTCAGGCCTGCCGCTCAGGCAGCCACTGGCGCTGCCTGACGCACGCTTTCATCGACGTGGGCGGCGAACTCTTCGAAGTTGGCGATGAACTTGCGCACCAGTTCGCTGGCTGTCACGTCATAGGCATCGCCGTCGGCCCACGCGCCGCGCGGATCGAGCAGCTTGCTGTCGACGCCGGGCACCGCAATCGGCACTTCGAAACCGAAGTAGGGGTCTTCGCGGAATTCGGCGTTGTTCAGGCTGCCGTCGAGCGCAGCATTGAGCAGCGCGCGGGTGGCCTTGATCGGCATGCGCTTGATGCCTTCCATCGTCGCCTTGCCGCCCGACCAGCCGGTGTTGACCAGCCAGCACTTGACCCCGCCCTTGGCGATCCGCTCTTTCAGCAGATTGCCATAGACCGAGGGATGGCGCGGCATGAACGGCGCGCCGAAGCACGTGCTGAAGGTTGCCTCCGGCTCGGTCACGCCGATTTCGGTGCCCGCGACGCGCGCGGTATAGCCCGAGAGGAAGTGGTACATCGCCTGATCGGGGGTGAGCCGCGCGATCGGCGGGAGCACGCCATAGGCATCGGCAGTGAGGAAGATCAGGTTGGCCGGAACCGGGCCCAGGTTCTGCTCGCTGGTGTTGGGAATGAATTCGATGGGGTAAGAACCGCGGCTGTTTTCGGCGAGGCTGGCATCGTCGAAATCGAGCGTGCGGGTAACAGGGTCGATCACCACGTTCTCAAGGATGGTGCCAAAGCGCTTGGTCGTTGCGAAGATTTCAGGCTCCGCCTCGGGCGAAAGGCGGATCATCTTGGCGTAGCAACCGCCTTCGAAATTGAACACGGCCGAATCCGACCAGCCATGCTCGTCATCGCCGATCAGCGTGCGGCTGGCATCGGCTGAAAGCGTGGTCTTGCCGGTGCCGGAAAGGCCGAAGAAAACCGCCGTATGGCCATCGGGACCGATATTGGCCGAACAATGCATCGGCATCACGCCCTTTGTCGGGAGGAGATAATTGAGAATGCCGAACACCGATTTCTTCATTTCGCCCGCATAAGCGGTGCCGCCGATCAGGATCAGCTTCTCGGCGAAATTGACCGCGACCACAGTCTCGCTGCGGCAGCCGTGGCGCGCAGGATCGGCGCGGAAGCTGGGCAGATCGATGATCGTGTATTCCGGCACGAAATGCGCCAGTTCAGCGGCGGTCGGCCGGACCAACAAGGTGCGCACAAACAGGTTGTGCCAGGCCAGCTCGTTGATCACCCGCACATTCACGCGGTAGTCCGCTTGGCTGCCGCCAAACAGATCGGCGACATAGAGCGTGTCGCGCTCGCCCAGCGCGGCGATGAAATCAGCCTTGAGCGCGGCGAAATGCTCCGGCGACATTGCCACGTTGGTCTTGCCCCACCAAACGGTGCTTTCGGTGGTCTCATCGCGGACAATGAACTTGTCCTTGGCGCTGCGCCCGGTGTGCTTGCCGGTGGCAACCACGAGCGGGCCGTCTGCGGCAAGGATGCCTTCGCCATTGTGGATCGCGCGCTCGATCAGCGGCGCCGTTCCCAGATTGACAAAAAGGTGCTCCGGCTCGGGAAAACCCTGCTGCGAAAGCGAAACATTCAGCGCATTATCAGACACGGCAGGTCTCCCAATTGGCGGATCGTCGGCGGCCTTCGAAAAAGGCTTTTCGCCGCCGGGTTTGCCGCCAGAGTCGTTAAGGTTCGAATACGAATGCATAGAATCGACGCCAAGCGCATAAGCACTGCGCATTGCGGCGTCAAACTGCGCAAAGCAAAGAAGTTTTTTTGCGCAGCAAAGTGCATGGGGCGCAACCAGCGGTCGGGGAGCAGGCGGGGTGATTGCCAGCGCGTGTGCCAGGCGCTATTCATCATTTGCGGGGGCACAAGCAGGGATGGCAATCTTGCCGCTGGCAGACCGGAAGATCGCCGTGACACTTACTCCGCCAGAGATAGCAGGATCGGCGATATCAGGCGCGGGGCCAGAGGCCCCTCCTGCCAATCCCCAAGTTGCTTCCCAGCCACCTTCCACAATCGCGCTGGTCGATGATGACCGCAACATTTTGACCACAGTGTCGATCGCGCTGCAGACCGAGGGTTTTGCCACCCGGCTCTATTATGATGGCTCCGCAGCGCTCAAAGCGCTGCTCGATAATCCGCCCGATCTTGCCGTGTGCGACATCAAGATGCCGCAGATGGACGGGCACGAATTGCTGCGGCGCTTGCGCGAGAAGAGCCAGCTCCCGGTCATTTTCCTGACCAGCAAGGATGATGAAGCGGAGGAAGCGCAAGGTCTGGCGATGGGCGCGGATGACTACATCACCAAACCGTTCAGCCAGCGGCTGCTCATCGCCCGCATCCGCGCGATTCTGCGCCGGACCGAGATTGCGCGCCGCGATCCTGCCGGACCGGGCCCGATCGAAGCGCTGCCCGAGCCGATCCGCCGGGGGCGGTTGCTGATCGATCCGGCGCGCCATGCGGTCGAATGGGATGGGAAGCCAGTTTCGCTGACGGTTACCGAATTCCTGATCCTTGAGGCGCTGGCGTTGCGTCCCGGTGTCGTCAAGACGCGCAACCAGCTAATGGATGCGGCGTATCACGATGATGTCTTTGTCGATGATCGCACGATCGATAGCCATATCAAGCGTCTGCGCCGCAAGTTCCGCCTCGCCGATCCGCAGTTCGCCGGGATCGATACGCTTTACGGGGCCGGATATTCCTTCGCCGATTCCTGATGCCCCGCCACCGCGTTTGACCACGCGGTTCGCTTCGCGCCGCCGCGTTTGGCGCACGCGCGGGCTCTCGCTCACGGTGCGCATCCTTGCGGTGAACGTGATCGCGCTGGCGCTGCTTGCGGGCGGGTTTTTCTATCTCGACAGCTACCGCAACCAGCTGCTCGAAGAGCGTTTCAAACTCGCGCGCGCCGAGGCGGAGATCGCCGCCGCTGCGCTGGCCGGCGCAAAGATCGCGCAGCAGCGTGCGTTGCTGGCCCAGATCGGGCCGACGCAGCGGCTGCGGCTGACGCTGTATAGCGCCAAGGGCGGGCTGATCGCCGATAGCTTTGCGCTCGCCCCACCGCCGTTTGCCTTTGTCGACCCCACCGACGAGCCATGGTTCAAGACTGCCGCGCGCTGGCTTGATCGCGCGGTTGAGTTTGTGGTGGGTACGCCCCCGATCGAGCGCTTCCGCGCGCTGCCGCAACCGGCTGCGGCCAATTGGCCGGAGATCGAACGGGCGCGTTCGAGCCAGCATGCCGAAGTCGAACTGCGCTTTGCGCCAGATCGCACCCCCGTCATCACCGCCGCCATTCCGGTTGGCAGCAAGGGCGAGATGCTGCTGACGATGCGCAATGCCATCGACGTCACCCAGTCGGTGCGCGATGCGCGCCAGACGCTGGCGTTGATCGTGGGCTTTGCGCTGCTGCTCTCCATCCAGCTGTCGCTGTTTCTGGCGCGCACGATTGTCCAGCCGCTGCGGGTGCTGGTGCGCGCTGCGGTGCGGGTCCGGCTGGGCCGTGACCGCGCGGTGGTGGTGCCGCGCCTGCCTGATCGCGGCGATGAGATCGGCCTGCTCGCGCGCGCCTTTTCAGACATGACCACGGCGCTGAGAGAGCGGATCGACGCAGTGGAAAGCTTTGCTGCCGATGTGGCGCACGAATTGAAGAATCCGCTGGCGTCGCTTTCGAGCGCGCTTGAATCGATGGACAAGGTCGAGGACCCGCAGCTTCGTCGGCAACTTGCGGCGATTGCCGCGCATGATATGCGCCGGATCGACCGCCTGATCACCGAAATCGCCGCAGCGAGCCGGATCGATGCCGAGCTTACCCGCGTGCCGTTTGCCGCGCTTGATCTGGCGCAGACGGCGCAGGCCGTTGTGGGCGCGCGCGGGATGCGGGCGGAGCAGACCGGCGCCGATATCCGCTTTGCGTTCGGCGGCGGGACGAGCATCGTTCTGGGCGACGCGCTGCAACTAGAACGCGTGCTGGAAAATCTGCTCGACAACGCGGTTTCCTTTTCGCCGCCGGGCGGCGTGGTCGAAGTCGCGGTGCGCGCCGATGGCGGCCGGGTGTGGCTCACGGTTTCAGATCAGGGGCCCGGCATTCCAGACAGCGAGCGCACGCGGGTGTTCGAACGCTTTCATTCGGTGCGTCCGGCAAACGAAGCCTTTGGCGCGCATAGCGGCCTTGGGCTGGCGATCGCCCGCACCATCGCCGAGGCACACGACGGCGCGCTGACCATTGCGGATCGCAAGGACGGCGGGCCGGGCGCGGTGCTTGTGCTCGATCTGCCGATGGCCGAAGAGGACGAGAAATGAGCCCGAGCGAGCGCGATTGGGCGCCCCTTACAGCGCACCAGCCCGCGGAACAATGGCAGGCCACCTGCGTGGCAATCGGGGAGCGCGGCGTTTTGATCGAGGGCGCGCCGGGCATCGGCAAATCGAGCCTGGCGCTGGCGCTGATCGATCGCGGGGCGCAGCTTGTGGGCGATGATGGCGTGCTGCTGCACAGGGACGGACAGGCGCTGCTCGCCAGCCCGCCTCCCACCATCGCGGGCAAGATCGAAGTGCGCAATCTGGGCATTCTTGACATGGCCTGCGCCGCCGCCGCTGTGCCAGTTGCGCTGGTGATCGTGCTCGACCGCGCCGCACCGCGCTTCATCACCGGCCCCGAAGCCGCAGTGCGGGCCGGACATGCATTGCCGCTCATCCGGCTGTGGCCCGACAGCCCGCAATTGCCGCTGCGCGCCGAACTGGCGCTGCTCCATTATGGCGCAGGCGGGGATGGATTTGAGCTGCCAGCTGTGCGCTGATGGGACGGTTGCGCCCCTCGCGGTGCCGCGGCGGATGCTTACGGGCTTTCCATCGTCATGGGTTCGGCGCAAACCCGGCTGATGGTGCCCGATTCGGAGAAACAGCCTCAACGTATCCTGCTGGTCACCGGCGTTCTCGGCGCGGGCAAGACCACGGTGTTGCGCACGCTGGAAGACATGGGCTGGGAAGCCATCGACAATTTCCCGATCCGCTTGCTCGATCGACTGCTGGAGACCGAACCGGGCTCGGCCCAGCTCGATGCCGGCTCGCCGCTGGCGATCGGTTTTGATACGCGCACGCGCGGGTTCGATCCGGCGCGCACGATCGAACGGGTCAAGCGGCTGACCGAGCGCGCCGATCTGATCGTCACCACCCTGTTTCTCGATTGCGGGGGGATCGAACTTGCCCGCCGCTACAACGAGACCCGCCGCCGCCACCCGATGAGCGAGGACAAGCCCGCCGCCATCGGCATTGCCGCCGAACGCGAATTGCTCGAACCGCTGCGCCGCTGGGCCGACGTCGTCATTTCGACAACCGACTTTACCGTGAACGATCTGCAACAGGCGATCCGCGAACAATTCGCCGCGATTACGCCGCACCGCACAACGGTCACCATTAGCAGTTTCGGCTTTTCGCGCGGGACTCCGCCGCTGGCTGATCTGGTGTTCGATATGCGATTTCTGACCAATCCGCATTGGGATCCCGCCTTGCGCCCGATGACCGGGATGGATGCCCCGGTGGGCGACCATATCCGCCAGGATCCGGTATTTTCCGAGGCTTTCGAGCGTATCCGAGACTTGTTGGTGATGCTGCTTCCGCGCTTTGAGGCGAACGGGAAAGCCTATGTCAACATTGCCTTTGGCTGCACCGGCGGGCGGCACCGTTCCGTGTTCATGGCAGAAGAGATCGCAAGCGCCTTGCGCACGCACGGATTTTCGCCCACATTGCTGCATCGCAATCTTGCCTCGCGCGCGGCCGATATGATCGAAGGCGCGCAGACATGATTGCGCGCGGTGGCCGGAGAAAGGTTGCCCGATAAGCATGATAAAAAATGGGGATCGGTGTGTTCTGGAAGACAGAGCGTTTGGCCACCAGAGTTTCGGGCGGGAGCAGACTGCGCTCCGTTGGATTGTCTGGTGTGGCTGGCGCATACCGGCAGGTTGACTTTCGGAGCCAGATTCCCAGATGATCGGTCTTATCCTTGTGACGCACGGCGCGCTCGCCGTCGAATTTATCAACGCCATGGAACACGTTGTGGGCCGCCAGCCTGATATGGCGGCCGTCTGCATCGGCCCAAGCGACGACATGGAAAAGCGCCGCCGCGAGATCGCAGATGCCATCCGGCGGGTCGATAGCGGCGCGGGTGTCATCATCCTCACCGACCTGTTTGGCGGCACCCCATCAAATCTGGCTATTTCGCTGATGGAAGCGGGCCGGGTCGAAGTGATCGCCGGGATCAACCTGCCGATGCTGATCCGGCTGGCCAAGGCGCGGGCGAGCATGACGGTGCGCGAAGCAACGGCGGCGGCCCGCGATGCCGGGCGCAACTACATCACGATTGCATCGGAATTTCTGGGACAGGACGCATAGGATATGACGGAGCAGGGAGCGGAAACCGAATCGGCTTTAGGTGCGCTCGATCCTGCAAACATGGCCCGCGAGGTCATCACCATCGTTAACGCGCGCGGATTGCACGCACGGGCCAGCGCCAAGTTTGTGAACGCGGTGGCCAAGCTGCCCGAAGAGCTCATCATCAAGGTGAGCAAGGACGGGTTCGAGGCCAATGGCAGCTCGATCATGGGCCTCATGATGCTTGGCGCGGCAAAGGGCGATCGCATCGAGATCGCGGTGACCGGCGCAGATGCGCAAGGCGTGCTGCTGAAGCTGGCCGGGCTCGTCAAGGATGGGTTTGGCGAAGATTGACCCAGTCTCGGACAATCCGATGACGCGCCGCACGATCACGGGTTTTTCCAACCCCACGGTCAAATTCGTGCGTTCGCTCCGGGAGAAGAAACACCGCAAGCAGGAGCGCAAGTTCCTGGCCGAGGGTCTGCGTCTGCTCACCGATGCGCGCGATAATGGCCGCATCCCCGAAATCCTGCTGATGGCCGAACGGCGCGAGGCGCATCCTTTGGTGGAGGCGCTCGAAGCCGCGGTCGATGATGCCGGCGGCGATGTTATCGAACTGCCTATCGAACTGCTCGCCAAAGTCACCGGCAAGGACAATCCGCAGGCGGTCGCCGGGGTCTATGCCGAATGGGATACCGCGTTGGAGCGCATAGACCGCATGAGTGCGCCGATCTGGCTGGTGGCGCAGGCGATGCGCGATCCCGGCAATCTGGGCACGATGCTGCGCACCGCCGACGCGGTTGGCGCAGGCGGGCTGATCCTGATCGATGAGTGCGCCGATCCGTTCTCGGTAGAGGCCGTGCGCGCCAGCATGGGCGCGATTTTCACGCAGCATCTGGCGCAGGCCCGCTGGGATGAGTTCATCGGCTGGTTGCGGCAGGGCGCGGGCGGGCAACTCGTGGCAGCATCGCTGCGCGAGGCGCAGCCCTATCGCGGCGCACCTTATCAAAGCCCGTGCTTTGTTATGGTCGGCAACGAGTCACGCGGCCTGCCCGAAGCGATGGAAATGGCGTGCGATCTGCGTGTCACGATGCCGATGAAGGGGCAGGCCGACAGCCTCAATGCCGCGATTGCCGCCGCCGTGCTGGCCTACGAGGTACTGGCCACCATCGGCGGTTAAGCCTGCACTAAGACAAGTGGGGGTATGTCAGCCGCCATGTCGCGCAAGGTTTCCCTCCTCGTCCTTTTCGGCCTTGCGCTGGCAATGCCGGGTTGCACTTCGGCTGCTGCCGAAGGCGGCTCGCCGATGGTTGGCACGCGGTGGCGGTTGACCGCCATCGATGGGCTTGCGCCGGACAAGCCAGAGGCCGCGCGGATGACATTCGAGCGCGACCGGTTCAGTGCCAGCGCGGGATGCAACACCATCGGCGGCGACTATCGGCTGGAAGGCGGGCGCATGATTGCAGCGTCCGTGATGGCGACCCAGATGTATTGCGCGAGCCAGATCATGAGCCAGGAGCAGGCTGTCAATGCGTTGCTGGCCGGTGCGCCCCAAATCGAGCGTCAGGGCCAGCGGCTGCGGCTGGCATCGGCTGGGCATTCGCTAGAGGCCATATCGCTGGCAAATTAGTGCGCCTCGGGGACAACCACCGGGCGGTCTACACCCGGCGGTGTGAGGCGGCGGAACAGCTTGCCCTGTTCGCTCCACAGCACGGCCAGCAGCGCGACAATTCCGCTGAGCAAGAACGCCAGCGCCAGCGGGCGCGCGGTGCCATCGTACGCGAGGCCGATCAATAAACCGAGTAGCGAGCCACCGGCCATGCGCAGGAATGCCTGCACCGACGCGGCGGCACCTGCCATATGGGCAAAGGGCTGGAGCGCGATCGAACCAAAGTTGGCACCGATAAACCCCACCATGCAGATATTCATCGCCATAACCGGCATGAATTGCAGCAGCGTCTCGTGCGGGCTGTAGGCCAAAACGCACTGTAGCGAGCTGATCGCGATGAACGCGAACAGCGCCGCATGCGAAACGCGGCGCGCGCCAAAACGCTCGACAATGCGCGAATTGAAAAAGCTGGCAACCCCCATGCCCAGCGCGGTCGCGCCGAAGATCAGCGGAAAGGCGGTGCCTGCGCCAAAATGCTCCCCGACCAGCTGCTGCGAGGAATTGACGTAGCCGAGCAAGGCCGCAAACGTGAGCCCGCCGCCCACCACATAGCCGAACGCCGAGCGGTTCGACGCCGCGATCAGCATGTTGGAGGCAATGGTCATCGGCAGGATCGGCTGGCGATATTCGGGGCGCAGCGTTTCAGGCAGCCTGATTGCGACCCACACCATGACCATGAGCGAGAGCAGCGCGAGCATGACGAAAATCCAGCGCCAGCCAGCGAACAGCAGCACCGCTTGCCCCATCGATGGGGCGATCATCGGCACCAGCATGAAGATCACGAAGATCGTCGACATCATGCGGGCCATGGCATCGCCCGAATGGCGATCGCGGATGATGGCGCTGGGCAGAACGGAAAGCCCCGCGCTGCTGATCGCCTGCGCCGAACGCAGCGCCAGAAGCGCAGTAAAATCCTGCACAACGGCGCAACCGAGCGAAAACACGATGTAGCAAGCGAGGCTGACAAGCAGCACCGGGCGGCGGCCATAGCGATCGGCCAGTGCGCCCGGAACCAGCGCGCCAAGGCCGCCTGCAACCAGAAACACGCCGACCACCAACTGGCGGCGGTTCGGATCGGCGACATCCAGATCGCTGGCGATCTGCGCGAGCGCGGGCAGCATGGCATCGATCGCCAGAGCCTGCAGCGCCATGATCATGGCCATCAGCGCCACAAATTCGCGTTGCCCCATGATCGGGGCCGGGGTTGCATCACTCATAACTGCCATGCCCCGGCTATAAGCAGAAGTCGGCGCAGTTCACAGTGCTTTATGTTGCACTGCGAAATAGGATAGCTTGCGCCGATGGACAGCGCGCGACGCCATGCAGACAGCGAGGATGAAGAGACTGCGGCGGGGTTCCGCAAGATCATCCATGTCGATATGGATGCCTTCTTCGCCAGCGTGGAGCAGCGCGACGATCCCTCGCTGTGGGGGCGGCCGGTGGCCGTCGGCGGCTCGTCCGATCGCGGCGTGGTCGCGACGGCCAGCTATGAGGCGCGCGCATTTGGCGTGCGTTCGGCGATGCCTTCGGTGCGCGCGGCGCGGCTCTGCCCCGAACTGATTTTCTGCCGGCCCCGGTTCGATGTCTACAAAGCGGTTTCGCAGCAGATCCGCGCGATCTTTCTGGACTATACGCCGCATGTCGAGCCGCTTTCGCTGGATGAAGCCTATCTCGATGTAACCGCCGATATCCGCGGCATCGGCTCGGCGTCGCGGATCGCCGAGCTTATTCGCCAGCGGATTCGCGCCGCGACCGCGCTGACCGCCAGCGCCGGGGTTTCGTACAACAAATTTCTGGCCAAGCTGGCGAGCGACGAAAACAAGCCCGATGGCCTGTGTGTGATCCGGCCGGGCGAGGGAGCGGCGTTTGTTGCGCGGCTGCCGGTCAAGCGGTTTCACGGGGTGGGGCCGCGCAGCGCGGAGAAGATGGCCGCGCTGGGCATTGCCACCGGCGCCGATCTCGCCGCCAAGGATCTAGCCTTCCTGCGCAGCCATTTCGGCAGCCAGGCCGATTATCTCTATCGGGCGGCGCGCGGCATCGATCTGCGGCGGGTGCGGGCCGATCGGCCGCGTAAATCGGTGGGCGGCGAGCGCACTTTCGCGCGCGACATCTCCTCCGGCCCGGCGCTGCGCGCGGCGCTGGAGCAGACCATCGATACGGTGTGGGAGCGCATCGAACGCGGCGGCGCGCAAGGGCGGACAGTGACGCTCAAGCTCAAGTTCATCGACTTCCAAGCGATGACGCGGGCGCGCTCGCTTCCTGCATTCGTCGCAGACAAGCGCCAGTTTGAGCAGGTCGCGCGCGAATTGCTGGAGGCCGTGTTGCCGCTGCCGCAGCCGGTTCGGCTGATGGGCCTTTCGCTTTCAGGGCTGGCCGGCGATGCGCCAGAGCCGTCCAGCCCGCCGGGTCAGGGGGAAATGCCCTTCTGACCCGGGGGTGCCAAGTATTCTTCAGCCCGTCAGCCGAGCAAGGCGCTGAGGAACCAGACGCGCTTCTGGGCTTCGTCGGTCCAATCGTCGGCCATGCCTTCTGTCGCGTTGTCGCCGGCGGTGGAGGCCGCAGCTTTTGCGGCGCGAATTCGCTCGACCAGCTTGGCGTTGTCATCGCGCAGGGATGCGATCATGTCGGCGGCGGCAAGCCCGCTGCGATCGTCGTTTTCGATCACGCTGTGGGCCTGCACCACGCCGATTGAAGTGAGGGTCGCGCCGCCGTTTTTGCGCACGCGCTCGGCGATGATGTCGGTCAGCGCAAAAAGCTCGGCGGATTGCTGGTCAAACAGCAAGTGCAGATCGTGGAAATTCGGCCCGGTGACATGCCAGTGATAGTTTTTGGTCTTCAGATAAAGCGCGAAATAATCGGCCAAAAGGCCGTTCAGGCTGTCAATCAGGGCCTTGGTGGCGTTGTCGCTCGACATAAGAATGTTTCCTTCGGTGCAAGAGCTGTCTGAAACTTGCCAAGCTATCTGGTGTTCCCCGGACCTGGCATCAAGGGCGCTTTTGCGCGTGTTCAGTCAGGTTTGAGCGCCGCCGGGCGCGGCGCGAACCGCAGGACCAAGCCGCCGCAAAGCGCCGATAGGAGCGATCCGGCAAGCACGCCCAGCTTGGCTTCGCTAGCAAGGTCCGGCTGCGCCGGAAACGCCAGCGCTGCGATAAACAGGCTCATTGTAAAGCCGATCCCGCATAGCAGCGCCATCCCCCAGATATGCCCGAAGCCCGCACCCTCAGGGCGCGGTGCGACGCCGAGCCGCTCGCAGGCGAGCACCGCCAGACCGATCCCGAGCTGTTTGCCGAAGAACAAGCCGAGCGCGATGCCCAGCGGCAAGGCCTGACCGAAGCTGGACCATCCGCCATAACCCAGCGAAACGCCCGCGTTGGTGAGGCCGAACAGCGGCACGATGGCAAAGCCGACCACCGGGACCAGCGCGTGCTCAAACCGCAGCAGCATGCTGTCTCCGTTGCGGTCCAGCGCCAAAGGGATGGTGAACGCAGCCAGCACGCCCGCCACTGTGGCATGAATGCCCGAATGGAGCACCGCGAACCACAATGCGCCGCCCAGAAGCGCATAGAGTGCGCGGTGTCCGAGCGCGACCCGGTTCATCGCCGCCATTGCTGCAAACACCGCGCATGCGCCGCCTAACCACAGCATATCCAGCGACGCGGTGAAGAACAGCGCGATGACTGCCACCGCGCCAAGATCGTCGACGATGGCGACAGTCAGCAAAAACATGCGGATCGAGCGCGGCACGCGCGGCCCCAGCAGCGCCAGCACCCCCATGGCAAACGCGATGTCGGTCGCGGCAGGGATGGCCCAGCCGCGAAGAAGATCGTTGTGCCCTTGCGTAACGGCAACAAAGATCGCCGCTGGCATCGCCATTCCCGCAATCGCCGCGATAACTGGCAAGCGGCGGCGCTTTGGCTCCGATAGTTCGCCGATCAGGATTTCTCGCTTTATCTCGAGGCCAACGACAAAGAAAAACAGCGCCATCAGGCCATCGTTGATCCACTCATGCAAGGAATGGAGCCTCGCAATCGGAGTCCATGGCATGGGATCGTGCAATACCGCGTGCCAACCGGGCGCGACCGATGAATTGGCGAGCACCAAGCCTACCGCAGCGCAGGCCATCAGCGCCAGCCCGGGCGCCGCCTCGCTTTGCATAAACTTCCGCACCATCGATCCTTTTCCTTTGGAATCTCGCCATTTTCGAACCATCTGGTGGTTCTTGGTCATTGCTTGCAAACGCATCGTGCGCATACACTGCGCGTTGGAACTTGGCGCTATCAAACGGGGGCCAGGCACGCGGGGGCGCGATCATTATGCCGGTTGTCACCGGTTTCCAATGGCTGGCTCATGCCGAGTACGAGCTGTTGCTCTTTTGTGCGGTTTGGTTCGCGATTGGCGCGCTGGATGAACTTGGCGTCGATATTCTGTGGCTTTGGCTGCGTGTCACCGGACAGGTTCACACCGGGCGTGCCCCTGCCGATACCGATGCGCCACTGCGCGGCATGGCCGCAGTGTTCGTGCCGGCTTGGAATGAATCCGCCGTTGTGGGGGCGATGCTGGCCCATTGCCTGCGGGTCTGGCCGCAGGCGGAGCTGCGGATCTACGCTGCGTGCTACCGCAACGATACCAGAACGCTGCAGGCCATGATTGCCGCTTCGCGCGATCCGCGGCTACGCATCGTCATTCATGACCGCGCCGGGCCGACAACCAAGGCGGATTGCCTCAACCGGCTTTATGCGGCGCTGTGCGATGATGAGCGTCGCGGCGGTTTTCGCGCGCGCAGCGTGATCTTGCACGACGCCGAAGATATGGTTCATCCAGCGGGGCTGGCGCTGCTCGATCGCGGGCTGGACGATGCGGACTTTGTGCAGCTGCCTGTGCGGCCTGAGCCGCAGCGCCAATCGCGCTGGATCGCCGGGCATTATTGCGATGAATTCGCCGAATCGCATGCCAAAGCGATGGTCGTGCGCGATTGGCTGGGGGTGGGCCTGCCCGCCGCCGGCGTGGGCTGCGCCTTCTCGCGCACCGTGATTGAAACCATCGCGGCGCAGCGCGGATCGAGCGATCCGTTTGCGGCCGAATGCCTGACCGAAGATTATGAATGCGGCCTGTTGATCGGCGAAGCTGGTGGGCGCACCCGCTTCCTCAGAATGCGTGACGCACAGGGACAGCTCATCGCCACGCGCGAATTTTTCCCGGCAAGTCTGGGATCGTCGGTCCGCCAGAAGACGCGCTGGCTTCATGGCATCGCCTTTCAGGGGTGGGACCGACTGGGTTGGAGCGCGCATCCGCTCGAGCTATGGATGCGGCTGCGCGACCGGCGTGGGCCGATGACCGCCATTGTGCTGGCTTCCGCCTATCTCCTGATCGCGCTTTTTCCGTTTTTGCTGACAGCGCGCCTCATGGGGCTTTATGTTCCAGAGCCGGTCGGCCCCGCGCTGGGCGTTCTGCTCGTGATCAACTTTGGCGCACTGCTATGGCGCGCGGCGTCGCGCGCGCTTTTCACCGGACGCGAGTATGGCTTTGCCGAGGGCATTCTGGCTGTCTTGCGCATGCCACTGGCCAATGTGATCGCCATCATGGCTGGGCGCCGGGCGTTCGGCGCTTATCTGGCCGCACTGCGCTCCGGGCGGGTAACATGGGATCACACTGCGCATATCGGTCACCCGACGCTGGCTGGCGTGGGGTGAAAGCCACCCTCGCTGACAGGCCGCGGATGGGACGGAGGGGGCAACCCTTGATCGTGCTGGCTGCGGTGCTTATCGGCTGGATCGCGCTCAGAATTGCGATCGTCGGTGTCGTGGCCGCAAACGCCGGGATGGAGAAAGCCAAGTCGGCTGCCTTTTGTATAGTGCCTGCTTGTCGCGCAGCCAGCATTGCAACAGCGCCAGCGACCTTGCCTGCGGCGCAGGCAGGCGCTTGGCCCGTCCTGCGCGGTGCTTTCCGCCGGTCCAAGATCGGCGTTGCCGCGGCAAAGACGTGGCCCCCAAACGCTAAGATTGCGCCGTCTGCGCGTTGGTTGCTTGGCTCCCCGCCAACAGAGGGAGAGGGGCAAGGGGGGGTGATGCTCGCATCCGAACTGCCTGAGCGGCAACCGTTCAGCCTTCTGCCTGCCACCGCTTCTCCCATCGAGAGCACGAACATGGCGTTGGCCGCGCCGCGCCGCGCGCGCTGGTCTGCCGATGGCTGGATGCTCTTGCGGCCCAGTGGCGGCTCGCCGGCCCTCGCGGCGATGCCGGCGGCTTATGGGTCTAGCCAGTTTGGCGCGGTAATCCGCTATGATCTGAAACCTGAAAGCGCCGTGCGCAGCCAGCTTTATCTGCGCGCCACCGGGGCGATTGGCGCAAGCATTCAGGACCGGCAAGCGGCGCTGGGCGCCGCGCTCCGACCGTTCCCAAAGATCCCGGTCGTCGGCCTGATCGAGGGCAGGGTGCAACAAGGCAGCGATACCTTGCGCTTGCGGCCAGCCGCCGCCGTGGTCAGCGAACTTGCGCCATTTCGCTTGCCGTTTGACGCGGTGGGCGAAGTGTATGGTCAGGCCGGGTTTGTCGGTGGGCGCGATGCGGCAGGCTTTTTCGATGCGCAAGCAACCGCGACCCGCGCCGTGCTGAACCTTGGCTCCGAAGCGGAACTGGACATTGGCGCAGGGCTATGGACCGGGGGGCAGCGCGGTGCGGCGCGGCTCGATATGGGGCCGCGCGCTGTGTTGCGTGCGCGGCTTGGAAACCTGCCGGTGCGCGCTGCGCTCGATTGGCGCGAGCGCATGGCGGGGAATGCTTCGCCAGGTTCCGGGCCGGTGCTGACGCTGTCTGCAGGATTCTGATCGGAGCGCGGATTTGCGCGCGCCGAGACAAGCAGCTCAAAAATTCGGTTTCCCGGCATTCCCAAGCGCACTCTTGGGGGCTAGCCTGCATTTCGACATGGACGTTTATCTTCCCATTGCGAATCTTGCGGTGAACGGGCTTGTCATTGTCGGGCTGGGGGCGCTGACCGGGCTATTGTCGGGCATGTTTGGCGTTGGCGGCGGCTTTCTGACCACGCCTTTGCTGATCTTTTATGGGGTGCCGCCGACCGTCGCCGCGGCCTCGGCGGCAAGTCAGGTCACCGGGGCCAGCGTTTCCGGGGCCTTTGCCCATGCGCGGCGCGGCGGCATCGATTACCAGATGGGCGCGGTGCTGGTGGCGGGAGGGATTATCGGCACGGGCATCGGCGCCTTGCTGTTTCGCTTGCTGCAGGCGGTGGGGCAGATCGATACGGTGATCAACATCCTCTATGTTCTGCTACTGGGCGGGATCGGCGGTTTGATGGCCTACGAAAGCATCACCACCTTGCGCCTCCAGCGCAGCGGCGCGGTGGTCCCCCCGCGCAAACGCAGACACCATCCGCTGGTGGCGAGCCTGCCGCTGCGCTGGCGGTTTTATCGCTCCGGCCTCTACATTTCGCCGCTGGCGCCGCTGATGCTGGGCATTTTCACCGGCATCCTGACCATGTTGATGGGCATCGGCGGCGGCTTCATCCTGGTGCCAGCCATGCTCTATATCCTCGGCATCGGGGTGAACGTGGTGGTGGGGACATCGCTGTTTCAAATTCTGTTTGTCACCATGGCGACGACGATGATGCATTCGTTGACCACCCGCGCGGTCGATCTGGTGCTCGCGGTGCTGCTTCTCATTGGCTCCGTCACCGGCGCGCAGATCGGGGTGCAGTTCGCGCAGAAGGCGAAGCCCGAGGTGCTGCGGCTGATTCTGGCTGCGCTGGTTCTGGCGGTCGCCATGCGGCTCGCGCTGGGACTGGGCTATCGGCCTGACGAAATCTACACCGTGATCACGCAGTGATGCGGCCAAGAGGAAACAGGTTTGCGTTGCGGCTCATGGCGCTGATGCTCGCGTGCGCAGCGCTTGGCGGCGCGCGCAATCCCATTCTCGTGCCCGAAATTTCAGAGCATGAAATTCAGGTAAGGCAGGGCTTTACCGGCGCCGATCTTTTGCTGTTTGGCGCGATCCTGACCCCCGAAGGCGCGCGCGCGGCCGAAGAATACGACATCGTCGTCTTGCTCGAGGGTCCAGTGCGCTCGATCATTGTGCGCGAAAAGCAGCAGATTGCCGGCGTCTGGGTCAATGCCGCGAGCACCCAGTTCCGCTCTGCGCCAAGTTTCTTTGCCGTCGCCTCATCCCGCCCGATCAAGAAGATCGTCGATGACAAGACTGCTGCGATCTATGAACTTGGCCTTGGCTGGCTTCAGCTTTCGCCGATCGGCGTGATCGACCCTAAGGAACAGCAGCGCTTTTCGAGGGGGCTGGTCGATCTGATGCGCCGCCAGGGGCTCTATCAACAAAACGAAGGGGCCGTGAAGATCAGCGGTCAGGTGCTTTACCAAGCGCGGATCGCGTTGCCCTCCAATGTCCAGACCGGAACCTACACTGCTGAGACTTTCGCCATCCGCAAAGGCCGCGTGGTCACGTCCGCGATCTCGCGGGTGATCGTCCGTAAAGAAGGCTTCGAGCGTTTCGTTGCTGCCAGCGCGGATCAATACGGGTTCTATTATGGACTTTTTGCCGTGATCATTTCGGTAGGCATGGGCTGGATTGCAGGCCGCCTTTTCGCGCTAGTCTGATCTGGGTTCTAATCTGATCTCTGATCTGGGCTTTCATACGAAATGTTAGCCAGTATTTAACCAGCATCGCTTAATCCCTTGCAGATGAGGACCGCATGATGCGGAGGGATTTTGCAGCGATGTCTGACATGAACGCCAAAGGGTATGACGGGGCGGGGCGGGCAAGTCCCGCCGACCTCGCAGCCAATGGCGCTGCGCCCGCCGTTCAACACGCTGCGCAGGCCGGACCAAGCCCCAAGTCGGACAATGCGCGCCGTCCGATCGGCTATGTGCTTGAAGTTTCTGGTGCCGGCAGCGCGATCGCGCTTGATCTGCGGCGGCTGGATGAATGCATGGCGGACACCGATCCGTCGATCTCGCTGTCCGGGCAGGTTGGCAGCCAGATCAAAATTCGTGTTGGCAACGGCTGGCTGCTGGCCAGCGTGCGCACCCAGCGGCAGGACATGGCCGCTGGCAATGAGGGCGTGATCATCGCCCAGATCGACTTTCTGGGCGAAGGCGACGAAGAGCGCCTGACCAGCCGGATCTATGGTTTCCGCCGCGGCGTGACGCGTTATCCGGTGCCCGGCTCAGCGATCTATCCGGCAACCAGCCCTGATCTTCGGCAAATCTATGCCAGCGACGGCCGGACAAACATTACCATCGGCACGGTTTTCCCCACCCGCGACATCCGCGCCGGGCTTTATGTCGATGCTCTGCTGGGCAAGCATTTTGCGTTGCTGGGTTCCACCGGCACCGGCAAATCGACCAGCGCCGCGCTGATCCTGCACCGGATCTGCGAGCTTGCGCCCGAGGGTCACATCGTGATGATCGATCCCCACGGCGAGTATATGCAGGCCTTTCGCCACACCGGGCAACTGTTCGACGTCTCGAACCTGCAAATGCCTTATTGGCTGATGAATTTTGAGGAGCACTGCGAGGTATTTCTGACCTCGACCGGGACCGATCGCCAGGTCGATTCCGATATTCTTGCCAAGTGCATTCTTCAGGCCCGTCTGAAAAACCGTCTGGCCGAGCAGATCGGCAAGATCACCGTCGATTCGCCGATCCCTTACTTGCTCTCGGATCTGACCAATATCCTGCAAAACGAGATGGGCCGGCTCGACAAGGGGAACACCTCGGTCCCTTATCAGCGCATCCGCAGCAAGATCGAAGAGATCAAGGGCGATCCGCGCTATCAGTTCATGTTTTCCGGCATGCTGGTGGGCGACACCATGGCCGAATTCATCGGCCGGGTTTTTCGTTTGCCCGCATTTGGCAAGCCGATCTCGATCATCGACGTTTCGGGCGTGCCGTCCGAGATTACCTCGACCGTCGTCGCCGTATTGTCGCGACTGGTGTTCGATTATGCAATCTGGGCGCGCGATGAAGAGACTCGCCCGGTCTTGCTGGTATGCGAGGAAGCGCACCGGTATGTGCCCAATGAAAAGACCGCCAGTGGTTCGTCGGTTGGCCGGATCCTCTCGCGCATTGCCAAGGAGGGCCGCAAATATGGCGTTTCGCTGGGTCTGATTACACAGCGCCCCTCAGACCTTGCCGAGGGCGTGCTTTCGCAATGCGGCACGATCATTGCGATACGCCTTAACAATGAACGCGATCAGGCGTTTGTGAAAGCGGCCATGCCCGAGGGCGCGCGCGGGTTTCTCGATGCGATCCCGGCCTTGCGCAACCGCGAATGCATCATTTGCGGCGAAGGCGTTTCAATCCCTATCCGCGTTTCGTTTGATGACCTTGAGATGAATCTGCGCCCGGCTTCGGCCGATCCGTCGTTCTCGGAACTGTGGAGCCGCTCCGGCGGCGAAGACATGGCGGTGGAGCGCACCGTCCAGCGCTGGCGCGCGCAATCACGCTAAGGGCTGACCCAGCCCAATCGCGATCACTAAGGCGTCATGCTTGCGGGGCCATGCGACCGGCGCAATCGCCATCGGCGCTGGTTTCTTCCGAACCGGCGGTGTTCGGCAAAATCTGCGCCCGCTTACGCCATTCGGGGCGGTGATAGGCCAAAGCCGCCATCGCCACCGCCGCAAACGAGCCAACCGGATAGGCCAGCCAGATCGCGTCTGCGCCGATTGCGGGATAGGCTAAGGCATAGAAACCCAGCCGAACCGGATAAAGCGCGGTGCCCATGACGAACAGCGGGACGAGCACCACGCCGCCAGCACGCATCGCGCCGAACAGCATGACGGTGATTCCGAACATGATAAAGCTCCAACTGGCGAGCAGCTGGATATGGCGGGCTAGCATCACCGTCTGTTCCTGACCGCCGAGGAACAGTTCCATCACCGACCGGTCGAAAACGGCGAGCAACACGGCCATCGCGCCGGTGATGGCGAAGTGAAGGATCAGCGCCGCTCGGGTTACTTTATCGAGCCGGTCGGTCAGCCCCGCGCCAAGCGCCTGCGCCACCATGGCGCTGAGCGAGGCGGCAATCGCCATCGCTGGCATCTGCAGATAGGTCCACACCTGCAGCGAAGCGCCATATGCCGCGCTGGCCATCGCTCCCTCGCGGTTCACGAGGCCGATCATGATCAGGCCAGCGGCGGCGATCATGAGCATTTGAGCGCCCATCGGCAAGCCTTTGCCCAGAATGAAGCGCATTTCATCGAGGCGCGGGCGGAGGAAGCCAATTTCCGACCAGCCCAGCCGCACGGGCAAATTGCGCGCATAGACATAGAGCAACATGGCGGCCATCGCGGTGATCGAGGCAAGCGTGCTGGCCAGCGCTGAGCCTGCAATCCCGAGGCGGGGAAACGGCCCGATGCCCAGAATGAGCAGCGGATTGAGCGCAGTGTCCAGCACCACCGAAAGGACCATGAAGCGCAGCGATGTGGCGGCATCGCCCGCACCGCGCAGGCCCATGCCGATGATCAGCGTCACCATGGCGGGCGGCAGCCCGATGAGAAGCACGCGCAGGTAAACGAGCGCGAGCGGAAAGATTTCGGGCGGGGTGGCCATTGCCCGCAGCAATTGCGGCGCAAACAACCATCCGGCCGGGGCGATGATCAGGGCCAAGCCGGTGCACAACGTGAGCGCGTTGGCGAACGTGAGCCGCGCGGCGGCGACATTGCCCGCGCCAAAAGCCTGGCCGACTTTGATCATCGCGGCCATGCCAAAGCCGAACACGGTCGCAAAGACGAGGAACATGATCACATTGGCGTTGGCCGTGGCCGCCAGCGCATTCGGCCCCAATGTGTGCCCGACCCAGATCGAATTGATTGATCCGCTGAGCGACTGGAGAATGTTGGAAGCCAGCGTGGGCGCTGAAAACATCAGCAAAGTGCGCAGGATCGGGCCTTGGTTGAGATCGCGGTAGCCGCTGCGGGTTGGCGACGGGCCGGCGCGCGCGACTGGGCTGTTCGCCAAGGTCAATCCGCCTTGCGCAGCGCGGCCAGCGCAGCGAACGGCCCGGCCGCAGCGGCTTGGTCCAGACCGTGTTTGGCGCGGAACGCGGCAGCGCCGGGCCCCTCGGCAAAGAGATCGATGGCCAGCGCGAGCGACTGTGCGACAGCCTCGCCCAGATCGAAAGCGGTTCCGTCATACTCGATATCGTCGCAATCTGCGGCGGTGATCTCGATCTCCTTGTCGGGCACGAGCGCGGTGACTTGGGGCACGAAGCGCAGTGTCACCGGCTCGTCGATACGGACGGGAAAGTCTTCGCCCGAGATCGCGCATGGCTGGATCACATCGGCGTTCAGCCGCCCCGAGGCGTTCACCACGTTTCCAGCGCGCAACAGGGCGATCTCAGCGCGCATCGCGGTGATGTGCGAAAGGCCGAACCGCGCCGCGAGTCGGCGCCGCGCCACTTTGTCCGGAACGATCACCACGGGCGCTTCGAGAATCTGCCGCACGTCGATCATCAGGCTGAATTCAGGCGCGTTCACCGGCCGATTTCTCCGGCCAGCACGCGGTATCCGGGGACCAGCGCGAGGCCTGCGGCCAAAGCGCGGGCGCGCTGCGCCGTCGCCAGCGGCGGCGCCGATGGCAGCAGCGAGACATTGCGCGCCACGGCCTCGACCATCGCCGCCTCGCCGCTGGAGAGGCCATCGCGGTACGCTCCCAGTCGTCCGCCCAGCGTGCTCATCAACTTGCCCATGTGCTTGCCCACCACATCCGCACCCACGCCTTGCTCGCGCATTTGGCCATCCATGTCTTCCACAAAAAGTTCGGTCAGGCGCACCGATGGCGCGATCAGCTCGGTCTCGCGCTCCATCCGAAGCAAGACCAGCGAGAGCACCAGAGTGATCATGTCAAAACGTCCGGCGAGCGTATCGGCGACCCCGCAATCGCGGTACCATTCCTTTTCGCGCGCGATTTCGACCACACGGTGCCACAATTCGCGCAGCGCGGCGCGGTCATCGCGCTGGAGGTCGTTCCTGGCATCCTGCCAGCGATTCAGCAGCCGGGCGAAAAGCGACATGGGCGGTGATCCTTTTACGTGCACGGTCCGGTCAAGCGAGAATGTGCCAACCTCTCGCCAAACTGCCTCTCGCCAAGCGGCGGCATGCCTGCCATTGCGGGATTGCGCTTTGGACCTTATGGCTTGCCGCGATACTATGCCGACCGCGCGATACAAAGGGGCGGTTTGGCAAATGCCCCCATGGGGCGGGTTTTTTGATGCGGAGTGATGCATGCGCGTTTGGGCTCAGATGAAGCAAGCAGCGACAGCAGCGGCGTTGCTCGGGCTGGCGGTATCGGCTGCTGGCTGCGCAAACATCCGCGACCACCGCGGCTACCTGATCGACCCGGCGCTGACCAACACGGTGCAGCCGGGGGTGGACAACCGGTTTTCGGTCGAGCGCGCGTTGGGCCAGCCCACGTTCAAGAGCCAGTTCGGCAAGCCGACGTGGTATTATGTGTCGGTCGATACCCGCCAGCGCCCGTTTGCGCGACCGCGCACCAGCGCGCAAACCGTTCTGACAATCAATTTCGATGCCAAGGGCAATGTAACAAGCGTAGAACGCGGCGGCATGGAAAAGGTCGCGCGGATCAATCCCGACGGCCACAAAACCGCGACGCTTGGGCGCAACCGCAGCTTCTTTGAGGATCTGTTCGGAAATATCGGATCGGTCGGGGCACTTCCCGGAGCCGGTCAGGGCGGCGGCGCACCCACCGGAACCGGCCCGAACGGCAGCTGATCGGCACTGCCAGGCTATCTGTATGGCCGCGCTTGAACGCCGCTTGCCGCATCCCATATCGGTTTCATGGATACAAACAGGGCCAGCCACGGCCTGATCGAATGGCACGGAACCACCATTATCGGCGTCAAAAAGGGCGGCGTTACCGTTATTGCGGGCGATGGCCAGGTGTCGATGGGCAACACAGTGATGAAGCCCAATGCCCGCAAGGTGCGGCGGCTGGGCACGGCAGACGAACATGGCAAAGGCAAAGTGATCGCCGGTTTTGCCGGCGCGACAGCCGACGCCTTCACGCTGTTCGAGCGCCTCGAACGCAAGCTGGAGCAGCATCGCGGCCAATTGATGCGCGCGGCGGTTGAGCTTGCGAAGGACTGGCGCACCGACAAGTACTTGCGCAATCTTGAGGCACTCATGATCGTGGCGGACGCCGAGACCATGCTGATCCTCACGGGCAACGGCGATGTGCTTGAGCCTGAAGGCGGCCCGGGCGGCCAGATCGCCGCGATCGGATCGGGCGGAAACTTTGCCTTGGCGGCGGCCAAAGCGCTCACCGACTACGAAGACGACGCGGAGAAGATTGCGCGCCGCGCCATGCAGGTGGCCGCCGAAGTCTGCGTGTTCACCAACGACCGGGTCTCGGTCGAAGTTATCTGAATTGAAGCTCCCCTCTCCGGCCGTGGCTGGAGCGCTCAAGGACCATCATGAACGACAATCTTACCCCCAAAGCCATTGTTCGCGCGCTCGATGAGCACATCGTGGGCCAGCGCGATGCCAAGCGCGCGGTGGCGGTCGCCCTGCGCAATCGTTGGCGGCGCCAGAAGCTGAGCCCCGATCTGCGCGATGAGGTGAGCCCCAAGAATATCCTGATGATCGGGCCCACGGGCTGCGGCAAGACCGAGATCAGCCGCCGTCTGGCGCGGCTGGCCGAAGCCCCGTTCGTCAAAGTCGAAGCGACCAAGTTCACCGAGGTTGGCTATGTCGGCCGCGATGTCGAGCAGATCGCGCGGGATCTGGTCGAGGAAGCGATCCGGCTGGAGAAAGAGCGCCGCCGCGGCGCGGTGCGCGAGGCCGCAAGCAAGAGCGCGATGGACCGCCTGCTGAAGGCGCTGGTCGGCGACGGCGCAAGCGAGGCGACGCGCGAGAGCTTTCGCCAGCGCCTCCACGAAGGCGCGATGGATGATGCCGAAGTGGAGATCGAGGTTGAGGAAGCGCCGACCATGCCGATGGACATACCGGGCATGGGCGGCGGCATCGGCATGATCAACCTGAGCGACATGATGGGCAAGGCGTTTGGCAAGCAGGCCCTCAAGCGGCGGAAACTGCGCGTGGCCGACGCTTGGGACAAGCTGGTCGACGAGGAGTCCGAAAAGCGGATGGATCAGGATGACGTGGCGCGCACCGCGCTGCACAACGCCGAGACCAATGGCATCGTTTTCATCGACGAGATCGACAAGATCGCGGTTTCGGATGTGCGCGGCGGCTCAGTCAGCCGCGAGGGCGTTCAGCGCGATCTCCTGCCGCTCATCGAGGGGACCACGGTGGCCACAAAGTATGGCCCGATGAAAACCGATCACGTGCTGTTTATCGCCAGCGGCGCGTTTCACATCGCCAAGCCCAGCGACATGCTGCCTGAGCTGCAGGGGCGCTTGCCGATCCGGGTCGAACTCGCGGCGCTGAGCGAGGACGATTTCGTGCGCATACTATCGGAAACGCGGGCAAACCTGGTCGAGCAGTACAAGGCGCTGCTCGGCACCGAGAAGGTGACGCTGGAGTTTTCAAGCGATGCGGTGCGCGAGATTGCGCGGATCGCCTGCGCGGTGAACGACAGCGTCGAGAACATCGGCGCGCGGCGATTGCAGACGGTGATGGAAAAACTGCTCGAAGAAGTAAGCTTTGAGGCCGAAGACCGCGCCGACACCACCGTGGCCATCGATGCAGCCTATGTGCGCGACAAGCTGGCGGGGCTGGCGGGCAATGCGGATTTGAGCAAATACATCTTGTGATGGCGCTTTGTTGCCTGTATGTTCCGTTTTAAAAGGGCGGGAGATCGAGCATGGAATTGAGCGGTGGATGCCAATGCGGCGCAGTGCGTTATCGGGTAACGGCGGAACCTCAGCATGCCACGCTGTGTCATTGCAGCGATTGCCGCAAGAGCGCGGGCGCGCCGATGGTGGCTTGGGCTGGCTTTGCCGAGGCAGACTTTGCGGTGACAGCAGGTGAGCCAGTCACGTTCAATTCGTCTGGCGCGTCGTTTCGATCGTTTTGCGGCATGTGCGGCACCGGGCTGATTTTCCGCAATGACGAGATGCTGCCGGGCATTGTCGATATCCAGAGCGCCACGCTCGATGATCCAGAGCAATTGCCGCCCAGCGCACATATTCAGGCGCTGGAAGAACTCGCGTGGATGAAATCTGCGCACGAGTTGCCGCGGTTCGAGCGGTACCCGTCAGAATAGGGCCGAGTGCCTGCCTGCGTCAGAGTTCAGGCAGGTACAGGTGAACCAGCAGTGCCTTCAGATTTGAGATCGCGCGGCGCGACCTCTGCGATTGGCGCAAGCAAAGGGCGCAAGAAGGGCGCGGCCAGCCAAAATACCAAACCGGCGCCGCTGCAGATCGCGGCGCTGAGTAGCCAGAATGGGCCCGGGGAGAGCGCCTCATACAGGCCGCCCATCCATCCGCTGATAAGGATGCCTGCCGCCACGGCCAGCATGTTGATCCCGACCAACGTGCCGCGCAGCGATGCTGGCGCGCGGGTCGCGTAAAGCCCGAGGATGACAGGTGCAAAGTACATGGCGCCGAAATTCGAAAACACATGAAACAGTAGCGGCAGGATAACCGGCGCGCGCCCTTGCGCATTGGCAAGCAATGGACCCGCCGCCAAAAGTGTCAGGCTTGCCCCAAACAGCACGCATCCGAATGCCAGCTTGCCAAACACATCCGGCTCACGCCCCCGTTCGGCCTGGCGCGCCCAGATCCACAGCACCAGCGGGATGAACAGGCCGGGCGCCAGCCCATCAAGCGCCTGAAACCATGGAACCGGGATGGTGAAACTGCCGAGCCGCAGGTCGACTGCATCGCGCAGCCACACGTTGTAGACGTTCCAGATCTGGGCCTGCGCGATCCAATAACACACGGCGAGCGGCCAGATCAGCAAGAGGGTTATCACCCTGCTCCGTTCGGCCTGGGTAAGCGGCGCGCGCGTGCCTTTTGCTGTCCGGTGCCGCGAAGATTCTGCCGGGAGCCACCGCTGGCCGCTCAAGTAAACGAGCAACCCGATCAGCATGCCGAAGCCCGAAACGGCGAAACCAGCGTGCCAGCCCCAGATCGCGGCAACCGTCCCGCTGGTAATGGGCGCGATGAACGCGCCGAAATTGATACCCATGTAGTAATACTGGAAGGCATTGACCTCGCGCGGGTCGCCATCTGCATAAAGCGATTTGACCTGCGCCGAGAGATTACCGCGCAGCAGGCCCGCGCCGCACATCAACAAGACCAGCGCGATCAGGAAGGTTCGATCGAACGCCAGCGTGAAATGACCAGCCGTCATCAGCGCTGCGCCGCCGCTGACGGCCACCTTGCGCCCTGTCACGCGGTCGCCGATCCAGCCGCCCAGCAGCGGCAGACCGGTGACAAACGCATAATAATAACCAAAGGCCTGCACCGCCAGCGCCTGATTGCTGAGCGGCCCGCTCATGCTTTCGAGCAGATTGCGGAAGGCGGCGAAGCCGATGAGAGTCGCCACCCGCTCTGGATGGAGGAGCAGATCGCCGGTCATGTCGAGCACCAGCATCGCCACCATGCCATGAAACGAGATGCGGTCCCACAGCTCGGTTCCGGCCAGCACCCATAGCCCGCGCGGCTGGCCGAACAGGTCGTCGGTTGGTGCAGGCACTGCTGGTTCAGCCATCGATCACGCCCTCTAGCAAGAAGTGAACGAAATTGGGGGGATTGCAAGGATTGGTGATGCGCGGCGGGCAACGCTGCCTTATAGGACTGGCATGTATCAGACCCCCGAAGACCGCCCGATCTATCGCCTGCTCACCGGAGCCGACGACCGCGCCTTTTGCGAGCGCGTGTCAGAAGCCTTGATCGAAGGCTGGCGGCTGTATGGCTCGCCGACGATCACGTGGGACGAGGAAGCTGGCTGCATGAAAGCAGCGCAAGCGGTGGTCTGGCACGAGGCGGACGTGGTCAAATAGCGGTGGCGCAGGTTCGGCGGCTGGGGACAGGCGATCTTGCCACATTGCGCGCCATAAATGCCTTGTTTGCCGCCGCTTTTGAAGACCATGCGAGCTATTCCGCCCATTCGCCGCCCGACGCCTACCTTATGCGGTTGCTTGGCCGCGAACAATTCGTGGCGCTGATCGCTGAACAGGACGGCGCGGTTGTTGGCGCACTTGTCGGGTATGAGCTTGAAAAGTTCGAACAGGCGCGCAGCGAGTTCTACATTTATGATCTCGCGGTGGCACAATCCGCGCGCCGCCAAGGCATTGCCACAGACTTGATTGCGCATCTGGCAGAGATCGCGCAGAAGCGCGGCGCAAGCGTGATCTTCGTGCAGGCTGACTATGACGATCCGCCGGCCATTGCGCTCTATGCCAAGCTTGGCACCCGTGAAGAGGTCTTGCACTTCGATATTGCAGTCAAAGCGCCGCTTCGCTGAGTTCTTCGCCTTCGGCCGCCTGGCGCATCCACATTTCGGCATAGAGGCCATCGCGCCGAAGCAGTTCGGCATGGCTGCCTTGCTCGGCCAGTCGCCCTTGATCGAGCACGAGGATCGTATCCGAATCCGCGATGGTTGAAAGCCGGTGCGCGATCGATAGCGTGGTGCGCTGCGAGGCGACCGCGCGCATCGTGCCCAGAATGTCCTGCTCGGTGCGGGTATCGAGCGCACTGGTGGCTTCATCGAACAGCAGGATCGGCGGATTTTTGACCAGCGTGCGCGCGATTGCGACGCGCTGCTTCTCGCCGCCCGAGAGCTTCAGGCCGCGCTCGCCCACTTCGGTCTCGAGCCCCTTGGGCAGGCGTCCAATCAGCTGGCTCATCGATGCGCCCTGAACCGCCCGCGCGACGTCTTCGGCGCTTGCCCCCTCCCGGCCATAAGCGATGTTATAGCCGATGGTGTCGTTAAACAGCACCGAATCCTGTGGCACGATGCCAAGAGCCGCGCGCAACGATGCCTGCGTAACGAGCGCGATATCCTGCCCGTCGATAAGGATGCGCCCCGCCTGCGGGTCGTAGAAGCGGAACAGGAGCCGCGCGATGGTTGATTTGCCCGCTCCTGAGGGCCCGACAATCGCGATCCGGCTGCCAGCGGCAACCTCGAACGACAGGCCGTGCAGGATTGTGCGGTCGGGTTCATAGCCAAACACCACGTTTTCAAAGGCGAGGCTGGGTTGCTTGATGATCAGCGCCGGTGCGCCCGGCACATCGGCGACCTCGATCTCGGTATCGATCAGGCGAAACATTTCCGCCATGTCGATCAGCCCCTGGCGGATGGTGCGATAGACCATGCCGAGCAGATCGAGCGGGCGAAACAACTGGGTGAGGTAGCTTTGCACGAAAACAAGCTGGCCTGCGGTATAGAGCCCTTTGGACCAGCCCCACGCGGTATGGGCCAGCGCGCCCGCCATCAGCAGATTGACCACCAGCGCCTGCGCGATGTTGAGCAGGGCGAGGCTGTTTTCGCTGGTAACGGCGGCATCGGCATAAGCGCTGGTGGCCTGCGCATAGCGCGCCTGTTCGCGTGCTTCGGCCCCGAAATATTTCACCGTCTCATAATTGAGCAGCGAATCGACCGCGCGGCCCAAGGCCTGCCCGTCGAGCCTGTTCATCCTCTCGCGCAGGGCGCTGCGCCACTCGGTGATCGCGCGGGTGATCCAGATATAGGCGATGACCGCGATGGCGGTGGCTGCGACCAGCCCCCAGCCGAATGTGACATAGAAGATCACCGCGACCACGATCAGCTGGAGGATGGTCGGCGCGATGTTGAACAGGATGAAGTAGAGCATCGTGTCGATGCTTTTGGTGCCGCGCTCGATCACTTTGGTGACCTCGCCCGTGCGCCGCGCCAGATGAAAGCGCATAGACAAGCTGTGAAGCCGGGCAAAAACGTTTTCGGCGAGGCTGCGCGTGGCATCCTGCGCGACGCGCTCGAATACGAAATTGCGAAAATTATCAAAAACAACGCCGATGAAGCGCCCGGCCGCATAGCCAAGCACCAGCAGGATCACGAACAGCGCAAGGCGGGGGCCGCGCACGTCCATCGCATCGACCGCCCATTTGAGCAGATAGGGCAGGGCGAGCTGCGTTGTGGTCGACGCGAGGATCAACGCGCTGGCAATCACGATCCGCCAGCGCAGCGCCGGTTTGTCGCTCGGCCAGAGATACGGGAGGAAGCGGCTGAGCGTGTTCCACCCGTCGTGCCGGGCGTTCGGGTCGGTGGCGGTATCTGGTGGCATCCTGCCCAAATAGGGGCTTTGCGCAAAAGCGCCAGTGCCAGTGCCAAAGCGAGCGCTACCGCTGGCCGGCCAATACCGAGTGCGGCACGTCGAACAAAACGCGTCGTGTGGAAAAATCAATCGCGACCCGGCGAAACAGCCGAAGCTGGTTCATTCCCAGCAGCAGCGCCGGGCGTTTGCCAAGGCCAAGCTTTTCGAATGCCAAGGTATCAGCAAAAGCGATTTCGGTGTTGTTAATGAGGACGCTGTCCAATTTGAAAACGCGCGCATAGCCGATATCCGCGAAAATCGATTGGCCGGTCACCGAGACCAGCTTGGTTGTTTCGATCTTGTGTCGCCGCGCCAGCGCACGTTGCAAAGCGCGATTGCCGATCGACACGTCCGAGCCTGTGTCGACAACAATATCGGTGCGAACGCCATCGATCAGCGCATTGGTCATGATCAGCTGGCCAGACCGGCGGCGCGCCTGAACTACGATCTCAAAGCCCTTGTTGCCGCCGAGGCTGGTCGCATCGCCGATCAGCATATGCTTTTGGTCGAAGTCGAGCAGCACGCGCTGCTCTTGAAGGCTGTCGATGCCCAGAATTCCGTCGGCACCGATATTGTGCCCTTCGATCAGCGGCGCGGTCAGCCCATAAAAGCTGCGGCGGCCAAGATTGATCTCATCGACTTCGACCAAGTCCACTGTCTCAGAGCCAGCAATGCCGATCAGCGTGGCCGAACCGGCAGGCATTAGGTTGAGTTGCCGCGCAATACCGCGGGACAGCACCGTGCGTTCGGATCCGGTATCGATAAGGAACTCGTAAGGGCCCGCCTTGCCGATGTGCACCGGCACGGTCATCCGGTCGTCGCGGCCTACTACGACTGCGATCGCTTCCTCAGCGGCGGCGGCGGGCTTGAGCGGGGGCGCTGTCGCCAAGAGCGGCAAGGCGGCAGCAACCGCTAAAATGGCTGGAATTGCCATGACGATGTTCTCCTGCAGGGCAGCTTACGCCCTCTGCGCGGAGCACGCCATTGCCTATCTGCGCGTTTTTCAAGACGCTGCGGTGATCAGGCCCGCCAGGGCAAGCGCTTTGCATAAAGGCGCATCCTCCACAAAACGCCCTGGATCGAAGGCACCCGCATCCCCGCGATCGCCTTTCCAATTGTTGGAGATGGCCTTGAAATGGCGAAACGAGAAATCTTTCGAAATCAGTTTGTTGGCCTTTAGTCCGAACAGATTGTGGACCGACCAGCTGTGCCGCCGATCATCGCAGGCGGATGGCACCACGCACCATTTGGGCGGGCAGACATCGGTCTCGCGCAGATCGCGGTATACAAAATCGCCGTGGCGGCAATCTGCCGGCGTTACCGGGTGGGGCGCGGCGCTCGTCACCCATTGTCCCGGAAATTTGATAAACCCGCCGGGCGCTGCTTCGGCGGCGGCAAAGATCGACTCGGGGCCGACGACCAGTTCGTCGATGTCGGCATTCAGGACGCTGCGCGCGCGCCTCAGGAACCGCAGCCGCGCATGTTGCAGCGATCCGGTCGGGCAATAGTCGGAGTCCCACGGCGCGGGCTGGCCATCCACCGCGCCGGCCATGCCGCCTTGCGGCCCGTATTTGAATGGCCAGCTGACCACGACGACGACCATTGCCGGGAATGCGCCGGCCAGTTGGGCTTGAAGTTCGCTCACCGAATAGCGGCTTGATCCGTTGTCGTAAAAGAGCACGGCATCGGCACTATGAACGCGCTCGTGATAGCGGATCCAATCTATGATCCAGCGCACTTCGTTGTCCTTGGACAGCGTATGGAGCACGCGGCGCCCGGCGAAACGCTCGATTTCCGAGGGCTGGACGGCAATCTCGAACCTGCCGAGGGGCGTCTCGAGTGTCAGCTGCGTGCTGGAATCGCGCAGCCACACTTCGTTGGCGTTGACCCGCTCCACGCGCCGGGTGCGCGGGAACAGCGGTCCGAAGCGGTTGCGCAAAGACTGCGCGCTGAGGAGCGGGGCCGCCAGATTGAACAGTGGCGGCCCTTGCAGCACGATGTGCTCGCCAACCCGGTAGACATCGTAGAACAATGTGTCCCAATCGAACTGTTCGGCATAGCGCGCGTTGCGCAAGTGCGGCGGCCGTGGGCTTTCGCGGCGGAAGCTAGCGTCCGGCGGGATCATGACCGATGATAGCGTGATGGGCAAAGTCATCATCACGGCGCCGGATTGAGCTTGGGAAACAGGCGGCGGGCGAGCGGTAAGCCGGCGGCGAGCGCGCTGAATTCCGCCATTGTCGGATGACGCAGCAGGATCATCGCGGCCAACCATGCGGCGCCGCCAGCCAGGACCGTGCCACACAGCGCGAGAAACGTGATGGTCGCGGGCGGTGCCCAGAACGCATATGTCAGGGCGAGGGGGGCAATCGCGGCCAAGGTCGCGCCGGCGCTGCGCGCATAGATTGCGAGCATTGCCCGGGCATCGAAGCGCACCAGACCGTGCATGAACTGCCAGTAAAGGCACAGCCAAGCCAGACCGTAGACGAGGCGGGAGGCGGCAGCCCCTTCAACCCCCCACAGACATCCGACCGCCAGCAGAATGATCGACAGCGCGGTATCAACAAGATTGTAAGCCAGAAGTCGGTTCAACCGCCCGAGCAGGATCGGCAGATCGCTGACCAGCGGGAGCGAGATCAGCATCACTTCCGTCAGCGCGATCATCGAGAGCAGGGGCGCCGTGGGCAGCCATGCCTCGCCATAAAGCAGCCGCACAAGTGGCTCTGCCGCGAGGGCGAGGCCCGCCATGCCTGGCCAGATGATCGCGGAATAGCCCGCACATACGCGCAAGTAGGCAGGGCCAAGCGGCTCCCCGCGATCGCGAATGCGCGCGAAAGCGGGATAGAAAACGCTGCCGATCGCGCCCGCCACCAGCATACGGAACTGATCCGACAAGCTCACCGCGCGGCTGAACAGGCCTACGGACCTCAGGCTCAGCAGTTTGCCGACGATGAGATCGGGCGAACGCGTGCCCAGCGCGCCGGTGAGATAAAGCACGCTGGACCGCGCGCCGAAATGGAGCACCGGGCGCAGGCCATCGGTGCGCAGCGGCCACGGCGGCGAAGGGCACAGCACTTGTGCGATCAGCGCGCGCGCGCCGCCCGTCGCCAGCGTGGCCCAGGCAAGCGCGAATGAGGAGTAGCCTAAGGCCGCGAGCGTGACCGCAACCGCAGCTTGCGTGATCGCGCCGCCGACATTGACCGCGAAGTGCCCGCCAAATTGCATCGCGCGGGCCATCCGCGCCATCGGCACGACCGCGAAGGGAACCACCAGATAAGTCGCAGCGATGATCAACAGGATGGGCGCTAGCGCGGGTTGGCCATAACCCCCGGCAAGCGGCGCGGCGCAGAGGGCGATGAAGCCGGCGACGATCAATGAAAACAACAGCGCGACTGAACTGCAACGGGCAATATCTTCGGGGCCAAGCGTGGGCAGGCCCGAGATATAGCGGGACAGGCCGAAATCCTGCAAAATCGCGACCAGCAACGCGGCGGCCAGCGCAATCGAGAACAAACCGACTTCAGCAGGGCTGAGAAACAGCCGCGAAATCACTACCGAGCTGGCGAACTGGATGGCGAACGACAGATATTGGCCGGCCATCGCCCACACCGCCGCGCCGCGCACGCCCATCGCGGCCGGCTCGCGTTCTGTGGATGGCGCCTGGGCCGAAGATGGGCTGGCTGTCACAAGGGTTGGCTAGACGCGTTGGGCTTGCGCGGTTGTCGTCGCGAGCGTTAGTGCCAGCCGCGCCGCGCGCATCGGTTTCCCAAATCTGACCAGCCGCGCGACGGTGCGCCACATCCCGGCGTGCGCTCCGCCTTCGCGCAAATGCCGCACCAGCACTTCGAAGCCATGATCCTGCAATCCCGCCTTTGAATAGAGCAGACCGGGGGCGACCTGTGTTCGCACAGAGCGCGCAATACCTTCGCGCGCAAACAGCGCATCGAGAGCATCGATCGGGGGAAGCACGGTGAGCTTCTCGGTAGGGTCTGGACGGCCTTCGCGCCGTTCGCGGTAGGCCAGCCGGGATACGGCGGCGCCGACTTGCTGCTCGGTGGCGTGGCGGCTGGAAACCTGCTGCTCGTAATGACGATAGCGGAACAAGCGCTCAGGCAGGTTGCAAAGGCGGGTGATCCCGGCCAGCCGCAGCCACAGATCAAGATCCTCGCAATGCCGAAATGCGGCGTGATAACCGCCAACCGAGCGCACCATATCAAGCCGGAACATGACGGCCGGATGGCAAAGCAGCGGTTCGCGCCGTTCGATCGCGGCCAGAAAGCCCTCGTGCGTATCGGGATGATCGGCCCCTGCAAGCGGATAGGGCTCGCCCTTCTCGCCAATATCCGTAGTCCAGCATCCGATCACACCGTGATCCGGATTGCTTTCCAAAAAGGCGATCTGCTTG
>NZ_CAMBTS010000011.1 GCF_945870625.1 Novosphingobium sp. Chol11
CCTGCCTTAACCTCGATCGGCGCCTTGTTGCCCAGCACAGCTGAGTCGTTCACTTTCAGCGTGCCGCCGGCAACCGTGATCTGCCCGGTGAACAGGCTGCTGTCCCCAGTCAGCGTGGCGGTGCCGGCCGAGTTCTTGTCAAAGCGCCCGGCCCCGGCCAGCGCATTAGCAAAGGTGTAGTCGCCCGGCCTGAACAGCGCGAATGTGCCGCCGTTGATCGTAACCGTGCCGGTGCCGACCGATGCATTGGAGGTGCCGCCATCGCCGTAATGCAGGATGCCGGCGTTGACCGTTGTGCCGCCGGTGTAGGTATTGCCGTTGCCGGAAAGGTAAGTGCTGCCGGTGCTGTCGTGCCTGAGCGCCACTGTGCCGAAGCCATCGGTGATCGCGCCAGAAAACACGCCGCCTCCGCCTTTGATGGCGAGTGTCTGCACTCCCGCAGAACCGCCGAGCACCGCGCCCCCGCCGCTCAGTGCGTTGACGTTGAACGCGCCGCCGGCGAAGGCGTCCAGTACAAGCGTGCCGCCGGCACTGACCGTGAGCGCGCTACTGCTGGCGAGCGCATTGATGTCCTTGAGTAAGATCGTCCCGGCGCTAAGGTTGGTCGCCCCGGTCCACGCCGAATTGTCTCTTGCCAGCGCCAGGGTGCCGGCCCCGGTCTTGTTCAGCGCCCCCACCCCGGTCATCGTGAAAAACGCCCCGAGCGCCGCGTCGACGCCGATATCAAAATTGGTGTTGCTGGCCAGATTCAGCGTCAGAGAGACGAGCAGGCCGCTGCCGAAAGCGCCGGTTGTGGCGGCGGCGACGGAGATACCGGCGCTGCCGCTGCTTGCCGCCAAAATCAACGTGCCATTCGTCAACCCGTAAGAGACCGTGCTTGTTGACACCATGTTGAGTTGCTTGACGGTGAAAGCGCCGCCACCCAGATCAATGATCCGCCCGCCAGAACTGGCGCTGGTCACATTGGTGAAAGAAGCGACGGCGGTGTTGCCGTTGGGCACCCCGCTGTCCCACTTCGTGCTATCTGCCCAGTTGCCGTCTATAGCGTTTAACCAGATAGACATTGCTTTGCTTCCCCGCTCGCGCCGGGACGGCAGGCTGGCCTGGCCACCGGTTGCTCAGTGCTGATCGAATTGCGTGTTAACGTCGCGCGTAACGCACCATTGCTTCAGGTTAAGGGCAAACACCTGCACCAGCAACGGCTGTTTCGCGCTGCGGACGATCACAAACCATGGCAAGTCCCGCGTCTAGGCACCTGATAGCGGCTTGCGCTCCAACCCGGGTGTTCCCGCTTCGTGTGGGCTAACACCGCCCATTGCCTCAGGAAGCGCCCAGCTTCCCCCATGCCAGTTCGGCGAACTCGCACAGCAACGCGCGGGTCGATGATGTCTTCCACCGCATAACGTTCGGCGGTGCGGAAGGGGGAGCGAACCTTGTTCAGCCGGTCACGGATCATGGCGAGATGCGCGGCCGGGTCTGCGGCCTGTTCCAGTTCGGACTTGTAAGCCACTTCGATCCCGCCCTCGATCGGCAGGCTGCCCCAGTCGCCCGAGGGCCAGGCGAAGCGGTACTGAAATTCGTCGGCATTGCTCATCGCGCTGCCGGCGATGCCGTAGGCGCGCCGCACGATGATCGAGGCGAGCGGGACTGTCGCGCGGTAGATCGCATTCATGGCTTGAACGCCATAGCGGATCGTGCCGCTGGTCTCGGCGGCAAGGCCGATCATGAAGCCCGGATTGTCCACTAGGTGCACGATCGGCAGCCGGAACTGATCAGCGAGTTTGACGAAGCGCTCCACTTTTTCCGAAGTGCGCGCTTCCCACGATCCACCGAGGAAAGAGGGGTCGCTGGCGAGCAGGGCCACTGGCCAGCCGTCGAACCGGGCAAAGGCGGTGATAGCGGCGCGGCCCCACTGGCGGCCCATTTCGAATACGCTTCCCTTGTCGGCCACCGCTTCTGCGATCTTGCGCATCGAATAGACCTGTTTTGGGTCGCGGGGCACGGCAGAGATCAGAAGATCTTCGCGCCGGTCGATCCGGTCCCCTGTTTCGGTCCGGGGGGCGCTCTGACCGACGCGGCTCGGCAGGTAGGACAAGAAGCGGCGGGCGCGCAGAAACGCCTCGGCTTCGCTGGCCACCTCCTCGTCGACCACGCCGTTGCGGGTGTGGATCGCGCTGCCGCCAAGGCTTTCCTTGTCGCTGGCTTCGCCCAGAGCCTCTACCACCGCAGGGCCAGCCGCGAAGAGTTGCGAGAGGCCCTTGACCATGATCGAATAGTGGCTCGCCACGTCTCGCGCTGCGCCCAGCCCCGCCGTCGGCCCGAGCGCCAGCGCGACCACGGGCACGCCGTCGAGGTTGCGAATCACGTCGGACCAACCCGGCACTGCGGGAACATAGGTCGCACCGATGTCCTCCAGCGTGCGCACCGAACCGCCACCGCCAGTTCCGTCAATCATGCGGATGATCGGAATGCCCAACGTATGCGCCATTTTCTCGCACTGGACGAACTTGCGGTAGATGGCAGCCTCAGCCGCCCCGCCCCGCACGGTAAAGTCATCTGCCGAGGCGACCACTGCACGGCCTTCGATATCAGCGCGGCCGAAGATGAGGTTCGAGGCGCTGAGGTCGGTGAGCTCGCCAGCGGCATCGTATTGCCCCTTGCCAGCGATCTTCCCGATCTCGCGGAACGATCCGGGATCGACCAACCCGGCGATCCGCGCCCGCGCATCGAGCTTGCCGCGCCCATGCTGGCGCGCGACCTTGTCGGCGCCGCCCATCTTTTCGGCCAGGCCTTCGCGGCGTCGCAGCTCATCGATTTCGGCTTGCCAGGTCATCGATCACGCTCTCCCGCTCAGCGATGTGGCACGTCCAATTGCAGATGTCGCTGCAAACAATCTTGCTAGGGCAACTTGGCCGTTCTCGCCAGCGTTCCGGTCGTTGGCAGATCAGTGTGGCTTCATCAAACCTTGCAGTCCGTTCACCGTCTGAGGCGACGGCTTCTGGGCCGTTAGCAGACTCGCAGGTTCTGGTCGGCCGAGTGGAGATAGCTGCCATTCGCCGGCACGGCTTGTACAAGGCTGGTCCCGCCAACATTTCGGACATTCGCTCATCTGGATCGCGCCGTCGAAATTTGCCCTCGGTTCATCGATTAAATGTAGCGCTATTCCTATCGCCGCAACCGTCATCTTCTGGCTCAATCAATGAGTCCTGAGCCTAGAACGCCCTGCTTAGGGCACGATATTGTGGCGTGAGGCCTTTAACGAGCAAAGCGCGGCAAATCGGGTTGAGCATCACAGCCCCCTCGCCCTCGTATGATCGCCCCGTTAGGCAGGGCGAGATGTCCCAGAGCGAGGGGACCGCAATCAGAACTTCGCGCCGACCGAAACAGTGACTGTCGCAGGTGCGGCCCATCCCTGGAAGAACACGGTGGGCAGAGATTGGGTGCGGTAGTCCTTGTTGGTCAGGTTCTTGCCCGCCACGCGGAGGAAGTAGCCTTTGTAGTTCAGCGCGGCCGAGGCATCGAGTAGGCCGTAGCTGGGCTGGATATCGTTCAGCGTTCCGAACGTGCCGAGCGAGAAGCTGTCGATCCACGAGTAGCCGGCGGTGAGCGAGAGTTTGGCGTCGTCGGAGAGTTCGCGGATATAGCTGCCGCGCACGGTGAAGTTATTGCGGGGCACGCGCTGGAGCACGACGCCGGTGAAGTTTGCCGAGCTGCCGGGCGCGCCGGCCTGTGCGGCGGGGCCGATAGAGGCGGTCTGGCCGTTGGTCCTGCCGTCCTTCACGTTGGCGTCCTGGAGACCATATGTTCCTGAGAGCTTGAAGCCCTCGAGCGACGGGGTCATCTTCCCGAAATCGAGATCGAGTTCGAACTCGAGCCCCTTGATCTGAACCTTGGGGAAGCTGTTGACGTACGTGTTGGTGCCGGGACCGTAACCAGGCGTGACGACGACCTGCGCCTGCTGGAAGTTCGTGATGTCGTTGATGAAGCCGGCCGCGTTGAAGGTGACCGCGCGGTTGAAGAAGCGGGTCTTAAAGCCGGCTTCATAGGTTGTATTGGTTTCGGGCAGGAACGAGAGGAAGTTGTTGTTCGGGCAGCCGCCGGTCACGCCGCAGTTGTTCTGGGTCGCGGATTGTTCGGAAAGCGTGCCGCGTATGGAGAAACCGCCCGAGCGGAAGCCCTCTGCGCGGCTCGCGTAAAGCAGCACGTCGGGGGTAGCCTGCCACTGGATATTGAAGCGGGTGATCAGCCTCTGCCAGCTGCGGCGATCGTTGATCCGCGGGACAAGTGGGATCGTGCCGAGCAGGATGTACTCGGTGTTGAAGCGCTTGGCCTCGAAGATGTTGCGCAAACCGCCCGAAAGCGTGATCGTGTCGGTGGGTTTCCAATCGAGGTTGCCGAAGAACGACCAGCTATAAGCCTTCTCGACCGAGAACTGGTCAATCGCACTGTTGGTGTTCTGGTGCAGGGTGATCTTGTGATCATAGTAGAAGGCGCCGACGATGTAGTTGAGCTGATCACCGAGCGCTTTGCCCTGAAGGCGGACTTCCTGGGTGAACTGCTTGTAGGTCTGGTCGCGGTTGGTCAGGAGTTGGCTGCCGGTTGCCGCCAGCAGCGGGTTGCCGACACTGGTGCAGCCTGGCGCGCCTCTGCAGGTGCCGTCGAAGTCCTGATTCACCGTATCGCCCGAGGATATGTAAGAGGTCTGCGAGACAAGTTCGCCGATCGGGGTCTGCGCCTTGAGCAGCAGGCTGGCTGTGTTGGTGTTCAGCCGGTCCCTGTCGGCCCCGAGATTGTTGCCGATCTCGCGCGGTTTCAGGCCGTCCGGGCTGCCGGTGACAGAGTTGTAGTTGGGCCAGACCGCCCCCGGATTGCCGCCGCTCAGGATTGAGGCGGTGAGCTTGTTGCCGAACTGCACCGGGGTGCCGCCGCCGGTCTGGTTGATGTGATCGAGGCTGAGATCGGCGTTCAGCCAGTCGGTCAGGTTGTAATTGACCTTGAGATTGAACGCGCGGTATTCGCTGCCGCCGGCGCGGCGATTGGTGAACACGTTTCTGAGGAAGCCATCGATGCGGCGATACTGGCCCGAGAACGCGATCCCGCCGTCAGGGCCCAGCGGTGCATTGAGCACGCCGCGGCCATAGAATTCGTTGAACGAGCCGTAGCCTACCTCAAGCGAGGCCCCCAGCTTGCGCGTCGGCGCGCAGCGGGTGAGGTTGATGAGGCCTGCGGTGGTGTTCTTGCCATAGAAGATGCCCTGCGGCCCGCGATCGACCTCTACCGAGCAGATGTTGAACATGTCGAGCAGCTGACCGGTGTTGTTGCCGAAGAACACGCCGTCCTGGATCACGCCGACCGGCGGACTTTGGGTCTTTTCCACATCGGCATAGCCCTGGCCACGGATGTAGATCGCGCTCTGCCCCGGCGCGGCGGTGCCGCTGCCGATGAACACGTTGGGTGCCGAGCCTTGAATATCGAGCAGCGAACGCGGGGCAAGCAATGCAAGATCTTCAGAGGTGAGCGCGGTCAGCGAGACGCCGACCTTCTGCTGGTCTGCCGCCTGCCGCGTGGCGGTGACGATGATGTCGTCCTTGCCTGCGGATTCAGGAGCAGAAGCAGCCTCGGCACCAACCTCCGCCTCTGCCGCCTGCGCGGGAATGGCAAGAGCGATAGCAATCGCCGCGAGCGAGCATCGCACCAGAACGCGCGAACCCAAAACGTTTACATACCGCATGGCATTATCCCCTCATCCAATGGACGACCGGGCTCCGCAGCTTTTGCGCGGTAAATTACCCCCGGCCTGTCCGGCGAAGGATGTCGTCTGCGAAAGCTGGTACAACAGGCAAAAATGAGAGTGCGTCGGTGAATGTCTGAAGCATTGCACAAAACCGAGACGATTGACCGACGGCGTCCAGCGTCAGTTTTTCCCGATTGGAAGCCACTCAATGAGACCGCCGACTTCAAGGCCTTGAACCTGTCAGCCAAGGATCACGTCGGACAGCAGCGGCAGGTTTGCCAAGGCAGTAGGAAGGAGCGGTTCATCTTACGTTTGGCACTATCAACGCGCGCACGATCTTTGGCGTAGAGTTTGAGATCAAGTTCTGAGCGATGGGGGCTGCAAGTGAGCGCTTTTTCAATCTCTTGACGACGAAGCGCTCGCTCGCATACCTTGCGCAGCGCGGCGACGATCGATGCTGGAGACGCCTTCCTCTGGCATGCCGGAGGAAGGCGTGGCAATATACAGATAACGTGGTTGGGTCAGGTGCTTTGCTTGCCTCTGCCGCGGCGGCAGTGCCGGATACAAACACCGAAGCAGGCGGGGATGGGGATGAGCAGGATCGAACTGCGGGTCAATGGCCGGGATGTCGAAGTGGAAGCGGATGGCAGGACCTTGCTGACGCATGCCCTGCGCGATCATCTGCGCCTCACCGGCACCCATATTGGTTGCGATACCAGCCAATGCGGGGCGTGCACCGTGCATGTCGATGGCAAAGCGGTGAAGAGCTGCACAATGCTCGCCGTGCAAGCCGCAGGCTGTGATATCCTGACCATTGAGGGGCTGGCGAGCGGCCGCGAATTGCATCCGATGCAGGCGGCGTTCAACGATTTTCACGGGCTTCAGTGCGGCTTCTGCACGCCCGGCATGATCATGATGGCGGTCGATATCGTCAACCGTCACGGGCGCCCGGATGAAGCGACAGTGCGGGCAGAACTCGAAGGCAATCTCTGCCGCTGCACGGGCTATCACAACATCATCAAGGCGGTTTGTGCGGGCGCGGAACGCATGGGTGAAATGGCATGAACGAAACGGTTTCGAACGGGAAATTCGGCCAGTCGGTAAAGCGGGTCGAGGATGCACGCCTGATCACCGGGCGGGGCCGATTCGTCGATGATCTGGTGTTCCTAGGCCAGACATATGCCGCGTTTGTGCGTTCACCTTACGCCCATGCGGCGATTGCCGGGATCGACCTTGCGTCTGCGCAGGATATGCCCGGTGTGATCCGCATTTTCACCGGACGTGAACTGGCCGATGCCGGATTGCCGCCACTGCCATCGGGCTGGAACCTGAGCTCGACTGATGGCACGCCCGCCCGGGTCGGGCTGCATCATGCGCTGGCGGTGGATGCGATCCGGTTCGTGGGTGAACCCGTTGCACTGGTTATTGCCGAAACGCGCGATCAGGCGCGCGATGCGGCAGATGCGGTGCTGGTCGAGTATCAGGAATTGCCGACCGTCGTCGATCTCGCGGCGGCGATTGCCGATGGCGCGCCGCAATTGCATGACGGCATTGCGCAGAACCGCGCTTTTGAATGGGAGATCGGCAGCAGCGCCGAAGTTGAAGCCGCGTTTGCTGCCGCCACCCGGCGCGTCACGCTGAACCTGCGCAACAACCGGCTTATTCCCAATGCGATCGAGCCGCGCGCTATCAACGTGCAATGGTCTGCCTTTGATCAGGCGATGACCATTCATTTGACGCACCAGAACCCGATCGGCATGCGCGGGTTTTTCGCGTTCATGCTGGGGCTGCCTTCGGAAAACAATCTGCGCGTTGTCTCGCCCGATGTCGGCGGCGGTTTCGGATCGAAAGCGCCAGCATACGCCGAGGAATTTGCGGTGGCTTTTGCCGCCAAGATGCTCGACCGTCCGGTGAAGTGGACCGCCGAGCGCAGCGAATCTTTTCTTACCGATGCGCATGGCCGCGATCACCTGACCACCGCGGAACTGGCAATGGACGACGATGGCCGTTTTCTTGGTCTGAGGGTTCACACGTTAGCCAACCTTGGCGCCTACATCTCCACCTCGAACGCGCTGGTGGTCTCTTACATGTATGCCACGATGCTCTCGGGTCAGTATGCCATTCCTGCGATCCATGCCCGGGTCGAGGGCGTCTATACCAACACCTGCCCCGTCGACGCCTATCGAGGCGCTGGGCGCCCCGAAGCCGCCTATCTAATCGAACGGCTCGCCAATCTTGCTGCGCGCGAGATCGGGGTCGATCAGGCGGAGATACGGCGTCGCAATTTCATCCGGCAGTTCCCGTACCAGACACCGCTCATCTATTGCTACGACAGTGGCGATTACGAGGGATGTCTCGATGCGGCGCTGGGGCTTGCGGATTATGCCGGATTCGGGGCGCGCAAGGCTGAATCACAGGCCCGAGGCAAGCTGCGCGGGATTGGCTTGTCCGCCTATGTCGAGGCATGCGGGATCGGCCCATCAAAGCTGCTCGCCAGCCTTGGCGGGGGAGGAGCCATGTGGGAATCGTGCGAAATTCGGGTGCAACCGGGCGGTTCGATCGAGGTTCTCACCGGCGCGCACAACCACGGGCAGGGCCATCAGACAGTCTATGCCCAGATCGTTTCAGAGCGGTTCGGGGTTCCGATGAACAGCATCAACGTGGTCCAGGGCGATACTGACCGTATACAGGCGGGCACGGGGACATACGGGTCGCGCGCGTCCGTCGGGCTGTCGGCAGCGGTTCACTCCTGCGACAAGATCGTCGCCAAGGGCCGAGCCATCGTCGCGCACATGCTCGAAGTCGATCTCGCGGACGTGGTTTTCGCAGACGGCATATATTCGAGCGCTGCCAGCAACCGGACGGTGGCTTTTGTGGAGATGGCGCAGGCGGCGCACGGTGCCGCGAGCTTTCCCACCGACCAGATCGAGCCGGGTCTTGTCGCGACCAGCTTTTTCGATCCGCCCAACTTCACCTACCCGGCCGGGGTCCATGTCTGCGAGGTCGAGATCGATCCTGAAACCGGGGTTGTCGAAGTCGTCGCATTCAACGCGGCTGATGACTTCGGCAATGTCGCGAACCCGCTCATCGTCGAAGGCCAGGTCCATGGCGGCGTGACCCAGGGGATCGCGCAGGCTTTATGGGAAAACGCGCTCTATGATCCGGACAACGCTCAGCTGATGACGGCGTCGTACATGGACTACGGCATGCCGCGAGCGGACAGTTTGCCGGAGTTCGGCCTGTGCTTCTGGCCATCGCCGACACCGGTCAACCCGCTTGGCATGAAAGGCTGCGGCGAAGCGGGCGCGATCGGCGCGCCGCCTGCGGTGATCAACGCAGTGTGTGATGCGCTGGGGATGGACCACATCGACATGCCTGCATCGTCTGAGAAGATCTGGCAGCTGTGCCGCGCGCGGGAGAATTCCTGATGTATGATCTTGGCTATAGCCGCCCGGCCTCGATCGCCGAGGCGCTTGAGCTGTTGCAGCAGGACGACATGGCGCAGCTGATCTCGGGCGGGCAGACCTTGATGCCGGTGCTTCGCGCCCGCCTTGCCGCACCTTCGCAGCTGGTCGACATTGCGCGGCTTGATGACTTGCGCCAGATTCGCCTGATTGATCTGGGCATCGAGATCGGTGCGGGCATGACCCACGCCGAAGTTGCCGCTAGTCCGATCGTGCGAGCCAAGGTTCCGGCGCTGGCTGCACTGGCGGGTGGGATTGGCGACGCCCAGATTCGTCATCGCGGCACCATCGGCGGATCGATCGCAAACAACGATCCGGCTGCCTGCTATCCCAGCGCGGTAATAGCGCTGGGTGCGCGGGTGAAAACTAACCTGCGCATGCTTGACGCCGAAGCTTTTTTCGCCGGCATGTTTACCACCGCGCTGGAGCCGGGCGAGATCGTTACCGCCGTGCAGTTCCCCGCTTGTGTCGAGGCATGTTATCTCAAGTTTCGCAATCCGGCCTCGCGGTTTGCCTTGGTTGGCGTCTTCGCGGCGCGGCTGGGGTCTGAGCACCGGATCGCGATCATCGGAGGCGGGAACGGAGTGTTCCGCTGGCACGAGGCTGAGCAGCATCTCGACCGCGGGGCTGATATTGACGGCTTGGACGCGGTCCCGCTCGACCTCTCGAACTTCACTGGGGATATCCATGGGTCCGCCGAGTACCGCCGTCATATTGCCACGGTGATCACGCGCCGCGCCCTGGCGACGCTCTCCTGAATCAGGGAATTGTACCTTAATGGAAATCACCGGACGTTACGACTTGCCGTGCTCGCCCGAGGCGGCATGGGCGGCGATCAACGACACCGCAGTGCTCAAAGCCTGCCTCAAGGGGTGCGAGGCGCTCGAGCGGACCAGCGAGACCGAATTTTCCGGCAGAGTTGCCGCAAAAATTGGCCCCGTCAGTGCACGGTTCGCTGGGACCATGCGACAGACGGAGATCGACGAGCCGCGCTCGTGCAAGATGGAGTTTGAAGGACAGGGCGGGGTAGCCGGGTTCGCCAAGGGCAGCGCTTTTGTGACGCTGGAACCCCGGGAAGGCGGCGGCACGGCGCTCAGTTATGTTGCGCAAACCCAGATCGGCGGCAAGCTGGCCCAGATGGGTGCGCGCTTGATCGAAGGCACGGCCAAGGCCATGGCCGATGACTTTTTTGGAAAGTTCGCGGCCGTTCTGGCCGATGTGGAAGAGAGCGCTACGCCGAATGCTGCGGCACCGGAGGCTGGCGCGATCGCAGAAGCAATCGTCCGTAGCGGTGCGCGTCAGTGGCTAATTCTGGCCGGCCTTGGCCTAGCCGCCGTGGCCGGTGCGGTCTTCATTCTGCGCTGAAGGGTTGCCTCGTTAGCGATCAGCGCGGCTTTTCGGTGGGCACCTTGCCAGCAGTGTTGCGCTTGCGCCGTGATCCAGGCGCACTTGCGGTGGTTGCATCAAACATGGCTTCGAGTGCGACATCTGCACGCTTGAGTGCTGCGCGGACCCGGTCCAGATCATCCTCCCCGATGGCTGAGACCAGTTGCCCCACAACAGACCGACTGAGCTGGTTTGATCGCTGCGCGATATCGAGGCCGCGCTCGGTCAGGCGGGCGAAGACGATGCGTGAATCCTGCGCGCCAACCGTCCGGGTCAGATAGCCGAGACCCTCGAGCCTCTTGAGCTGGTGCGAGATCGTTGACTGCGGCAAGGCCATTATCTTGACAATTTCCCCCGCCGTCATCGTTTCGCGTTCGAGCAACGCCACCATCATGCGCGATGTGACCAGATCGAGGCCCCATTCCTGAAACCACGGATTGCAGATGCGCGCCATGTGCTCGCCGATGCGATGGATCATGAACGACACGCGATCGACCAGCATCGGCAAGGCTGCCTGCTGATTGTCCGGGCTATTCGGGAGTGGTGAGAGGTTCGGTTTGCGAGCTTTGGTCATCGTCATGTCCGCTAGGATAGCGCCCCAGCAGGGGCAATAACACGGCCGCAGCAACGAAGAGTAGCGCCGAGGTCTGGAAACTTGCCTGATAAGAGCCTGTGCGGTCACGGATCAACGAGAACAGGGCCGGAGCAAGGGCGCTACCTGTCGCAAGTCCGGCGTAAAGCAAAGCGTAGATTCTGGCGAAGTGCGCGAGGCCGAAATAGCGCGCGGTCAGGAAGGCCAGCAGATCAAGCTCCGCGCCAGCAGCAAGGCCGAGTGTCATGCAGCACGCTGCGAGCACGGCGATGTGGGAAGTGGACACCAGCGTCAGGCAGGCCGCAGCAGGGAGAAGCAGGATTGCGCAAGCGACGCCGGGTGCCCAGATCCGGTCAATCACGAATCCGACCAGAATCCGCCCCGGCACCATTGCCAGGCCCACCGTTCCTGCGAGAGCGGCGGCGGTGGCAGGCGCAAATCCGCGATCGGTGAACGCGGGCACAAGACCCGCGAGGACGCCGGACACTGCAAGGTAGCTGCAAAGGACCGATGCCGCGAGGACCCAGAACCGGTATCCGCGAAGGGCTGCGCGCACGCTTATGCTTATGGCCTTGCTATCAGTTTGCGTCCCTTCAGTTGCGCGGACGGCAGGCTTTGGCTTCAGCCAGAGCATGGCAACCGGCAACGATATCAGAACCGGCAGCAAGCCAACCAGAGCCACCGCGCGCTGCCAGCCGAACTGTGCGATCAGCACCGTTACCACCATCGGCAGCGCGATGGCTGAAAGCGCCGTGCCCACCAACGCGAGGCCCAGCGCGGCTCCCCGGGCCTTGTCGAAGCTCGCGGTCACAACTTTGGACCACAGCACCGGATTGGTGCCAGCCCCAAGGATCGCGGCCAGCGCGAAGCCGGCATAGAAAGTCCAGATCGATTGCGCCGATCCGGCGATCGCCATGCCCAGCGCAACGCCGAAGAAGCCCGGCAATGCCACAGCGCGGACGCCGAACCGGTCGATCATCCATCCCGTCAGCGGCGCAGTCAGCGCGCCGATCCCCGAACTGAAGGCAATGGCAAACTGGATGTCGGCGCGCGCCCAGCCTGTCGCCAGCGCGACCGGTTTGGTGATCGCGCCGATCGTATAATAGGGTACGGCAATCGCGCTGCCGGCAATGCCGAGCGAGCACGCTACCAGCAGCCGCCATCCTGCCTTTAATTCGGCAAGGCTGCCCGTTGCGGTCAACCAGCTTGTCCAGCAGTCGTTAGCATCACCGTACCAAGTCCTTCTAAAGCAAGTTCATACCCGCAGCCCAGGCGCATCGGCAGCGGGCGGCAAATGGCTGATCTCGATCAGGAACCCGCCTTCAAGGGGCGGGGCGATCAGCCTTTCCAGCGCGATTTGTGACCTGGCTTCGCGGATGCAGTCGCTGGTACATGCATGGCGGGCTGTTTCTCTCGTGGCCCTATTTATTGTATTGATTTCGAAACTTCACAAAGCGGGAGCGTCATGTCAAGTGTTCGGCAGGATTGCAAGTTAGGCAGGGGGGCAGGCCATTGTCGGAAGATGAAAAATCTTCGCCCACGGCTAAGGTTTTGTCTTTTTGCGGCGCGTGGACAGGCCCAGACATGGACCGGGTGATCAGTCACTTTGGCGATGATATCGTTTATCACAACATCCCGATGGAGGCATTGTCGGGCCTCGCTGCGGTCGAGAGCTATCTGCGTGCGGCAGGTCCTTTCGAGCACTGCGCTTGGGAGGTGCGCGCCGTTGCCGAGAACGGTGAGCATGTGCTCACCGAACGGATCGACCGGATGACAGTGCGAGGACGGATGGTGGCTTTACCGGTGATGGGCACGTTCCGGGTACGCGGCGGGCTCATTCGCGAATGGCGCGATTACTTCGATCTGGCGAGCTACCAGGCGCAACTGGCTTGACGCAAACTGATGAAATGGGGGGCGGGCATGAAACTGGGGCTTGAGGGAAAGATCGTTCTGGTCAGCGCTGGCAGCCAGGGCATTGGCCTCGCTGCGGCGCGGGGGTTCCATGCCGAAGGCGCGCAGGTCGCGATCTGCGGGCGGAACCAATCCCGCCTCGATGCGGCCAGCGCGCTCTTGCCGGGCGCTCTGGCCATCGCGGCCGACGTGACCAATGCCGATGATATCGCGCGGGTCTGCAGCGACGTGGCGGCCCGGCTCGGACCCGTCGACATTCTGGTGAACAATGCCGGAGGCCCGCCGCCCGGGCTGTTTCAGGATCTGGCGGATCAAGACTGGCAGGATGCGGTCAATCTGACCTTGATGTCGGTCGTACGGATGACCCGCGCGGTGCTGCCTGCGATGCGGGCGCAGCGCTGGGGGAGGATCGTCAATGTCTCGTCGTTCGGCGTCAAGCAGCCCGTCCCGCGCCTCACGCTCTCCAACAGCGTGCGCATGGCGGTGCTTGGCTGGGCCAAGACGCTTTCGGAGCAGGTCGCGGCCGACAATGTACTGGTCAATACGGTTTGCCCGGGATGGACCGAGACTGGCCGGATCGCCGGTCTGCTTGGCCCCCGCGATGAACCCAACCCGGCCCGCGATGCCATTCTGGCCGATATTCCGCTTGGCCGTTTTGCCAAAGCGGATGAAATCGCCAACATGATCGTGTTTCTGGGGTCCGCGGCAGCCAGCTATGTCACGGGGACCGCAATTGCCGTCGATGGCGGTGCAAGCAGAGGGTATGCCTGACATGAGCGTGGCCAACAGTGGTCTTCAAGGCGCACGCGTCATCGATATTCACGCCCATGCGGTGCTGGAGGAAACCTTCGGCGGGGCCGGGGCTTTCGGGCCGGAACTTTACGCGGAGGCCGACGGGGTGCCGGTGTTTCGCATCGGGGACTACCGCCTGCGCGGGGTGCGATATCGCGGCAGTCCGTTCATGGAACCGGCGCTGCGCATCGCCGCAATGGACCGGATCGGCATCGACTGGCAGTTGCTCTCGCCCAACCCGCTCACCTATTTCCACTACATTCCCGCCGACGAGGCGATCCGTTTCTGCCGCGTCCACAACGATGCGCTGGCGGCTGTCGTGGCGCAGTTTCCGGACCGGCTCGGTGCCGCCGCTGCGCTGCCGATGCAGGATGTGGGAGCCGCCATCGCGGAACTGCGCCGCACGGTGCGCGAACTTGGGTTTCGCGCCGCCTATATCGGCGCGGACATGCCCCACGGGCTCTCCGATGCAGTGATGGACCCGTTTTACGACGCCGTGAGTGCGTTGGATGTGCCCTTGTTCATCCATCCGGCCTCGGCTGGGATCGACGGCCCGCCTGGCCCTGCCTCGCTCGGCCTGTTCGAGCTTGATATCACGGTCGGCTTCGCGATGCAGGAAACGGTTGCGCTCGCCACGTTGCTGTTTGGCGGAGTGCTGCACCGCCATCCCGCGCTCGATATTTGCATCAGCCATGGCGGCGGCGCGATCAGCCTGCTGTGGGGACGGCTGCGCCATGCCGCGCACAAACGCACTTGGGTCCCGGAGCATCTGCGGCCCGAGGGCCGGTTCGAGGAGACCTTGCAGCGCATCTGGTACGACATCCACATGCACGACAGTCAGTCGCTTGACTTGCTGATCGCGCGGGTCGGGCAGGAACGGCTGGTCTATGGCACCAACTTTGCCGGTTGGGATGCGCCGCAGAGCCTCGATACCCACGGCATGGAGCCTTTGCTGGCTGACAATGCGCGGCGGCTGCTGCGCGGCTAACTCCGCGTCAGGCCAAGGCCGAGGCCGCCGTCGACATCCAGAATCGCGCCGGTAACCCAGGGCGCGGTGATGAGGTATTCGGCGGCTTGGGCTACATCGATGCCTTGGCCAATGTGATTGATCGCTTGCAATGGCAGCATGGCGGTCAGGCGTTCGCGTGCTTCGGCCTCGGTCAAGAGGCCCGCGCGCACGTTGATTTCGGTGAGGACGCCGCCGGGGACAATGCAGTTTACGCGGATCGACCGATCGCCGAGTTCGGCGGCGAGCACTTGCGTCAAAGTCTGCGCCGCCGCCTTGGTGGCAGCATAGGGTGATGCGCCGGGAAAGGCCCGCCGCGTGTGGCTCGATCCGAAGAACAGGATCGATCCGCGGGTCTGCGCCAGATGCGGCACGGCAAGGCCAGACAGCATCATTGCACCGACGACATTCGAATGGAAAATTCCAAGCAGCTGGGCTTCGTCCAGTTCGGTCAGCGGACCCCGATACATATTGCCGGCATTGTTAATCAGCACGTCGAGTTTGCCGCCGTTGGCCAGTGCGGCCGCGATCATGGCAGCGCGGTCAGCCGCCACGGTCACGTTGCCTGTCACGGCCGCGCACCCGATGTCAGCGGCCACCGCGCGGACCTTGTCGGTGCGCCTGCCGCTGATCGTGACACGGGCACCTTGCGCCACGAAATGCCGCGCCATCGCTTCGCCAAGTCCGGAACCACCGCCGGTGATGAGAATGCTTTTGCCTGCAATGTCAGTCATGTCGGATCTCCGCGCAGCCATTCGAGCAATCCTGCTAGGATCGCAGCATGCGCCGGATGCTGCAGCGAAGCCCCGTCATGCCCCAGCGTGTCGACCGCGACTTTTCCAGTGCCGCACATCCTGCGCCAGACCACCGGGACCGCGCCATGTCCGGCATCGGCAGCGGCCAGAACCTCGCAGTCGCTGGCAAGGTCAAGGTTGTGATAGACCTCGTCTGCCAGCGTGAAGCGGCGTTCGCCTGCGCTGATCGCGGCTCCGGCGAATGTCAGTTCGGCGCTCACATTGCCAAGAGGCGGATGGAAGGAGTGGTCCCAGTTCCAGCCACCGCCGAGCAGATCGATCCAGCCGGGCTGGTTGTCCCAGCAAATTACGGCGGTATGCATCGCGAGCAAGCTGCCGCCGCCTGCAACATGGTTTGCGATCCGCGCCATGTCCGCATCATCCAGCAAGGCGCCCCATTCTGCGCGATCTGCGGCGTGGCGTTCGGCCTGGGTCATCGACCAGCGCAGTGCGTTGACGGCAAGGATACTGCGACGACCGGAGACTAGCGTCAGCGCTTCAGAAATGCTCGAGGTGAGCGTGGTCCGCAGCCCCATGCCTTGCGCAATGCTTGCCAGCGCTGCCGACGATTCGGCAAACGGATGCCGGTAACCATCGCTGTAGATGACCAGATGGGGTTCATTCATTGCCGCGTGGCAGGTTCTTGAGCACGGCGTGAGTCACGCCGCCATCGACCACCAGATCATGCCCGGTGATATAGCTGCCCGCCGCGCTGTCGAGGAAGCAGATGGCATTGGCGATGTCCTCGGGCGTGCCGAGGCGGCCAAGCGGCACCCCGGCGGTGCGGCTGGCCCGCACTTTGGGGTCGGCATAGATCGGTGCGGACATGCCGCCATCGACGAAGCCGGGAGCCACACTATTGAAGCGCAGCCCGTGGCCACCATACTCCAGCGCGAATTGCTTCATCAATTGCAGCACGGCGCTTTTGGTTGCGGGATAGGCTCCGGCACCGGGTCCGGGGCTATAGGCATTGATCGAAGTGAGCGAGACGACATGGCCCGACCCGCGCGGGATCATGCGCCGCACCGCCTCACGCGTGACCGCAAACACCCCGATCAGATTGATATCTACAACCTGGCGGAACGCCTCGACTGACAGCTCGCCGAGTTGGCCGAAACGCACGATCCCCGCATTGTTGACGACAAGGTCGGGCACGTCGCCGAAGGCATCGAACAAGTCGCTGACCGCAGCGGCATCGGACACGTCGGCGAGATGGCCAGTCAGGTGCTCATGGGAAGCAGCCAGCGCGGCAACGCTGTTGGCATTCACATCTGCAATGGCAACGCGGTATCCCGCAGCGAGCAGGGCTTTTGCAATTGCAGCGCCGATTCCTGCGCCGCCACCCGTCACAAGCGCAAGCTTCATGAATGGCGATCCTTTGTGAACTGTAACGGGAAGGAGCCCCAGTTGGGGCGTTTTGTGCTTGCATCGGCCACCGGCGGATCGCTGGCGATCGTTCGCGCACCGCAGCGCAGAAGCTCACCCACCACCAGCGCGACAATGCCGAGTTGGGCCTCGTTGGGGTCGGAGCCGGGCTTGGCCACGATCCCGCCGTCCAGCTCGCGGCCCAGGCAGGTGTGCAGCCCGATGCCGAAGGCGAGGCCCGAACGCAACACATTGCCAGGGATGACGCGGTCGGGATTGAACTGGTCCGCATCCGAGCCAAAGACCGCCACATCGCGGTTCGCCCGGAACAAGTCGAGCTCGATCCGGTCGCCTGCCTCCAGTTCACCCGCGCCCGCCACATGCATTGGGCAAGTCGTGCTGCGCCAGGCCTCGTGGCTGGCGGGATGCAGCCGCAGCGATTCATGCGCACAATGCTGCACGAAGATCGCGTTATCGAGGCGGGCCCAGCGCGCCGCATCATAGCCTGCCCAGTGCAGGATCTCGTGGAGCGCATGGACAATCGCATTGGCGGTCGAATGCGCGCCTGCCTGCATGTAGAACGCGATCTCGCGCAAGATCTGGTGTTCTTCCAGTTCCAGCGCATCATTGCCCATGAGCAGCGTCGTTAGCACATCGCGCGGCAACTCTGCTTCGGAGAGTTCACCTGCCGCGCAGGCCGCGATCAGCGCGCGGCGCCGGGCCAGCGAGGGTTGGAAAAAGTCCCTGTCGAAATCCGCCATCACCGCTGAAACCTCGCGGTTGATGTCGGCATGGTTGCGGGTCGAATGGACCATTGTGGCCCCTTCGCTGAGCTTCTTCGTGATGGCGATGAGGCGCTCGGTTTCCTCAGCTGTTCGCAGCCGCCGGTCGATCCCGGCAAAATCCGAGGTCAGGTTTACCGTCAGTCGGTAGCCGAGCTGGATCAGATCACCGCCCCCAGCGGCGCGGTAAGGCGCCATGGTTTCCCCCAGCGTTTTGGGGAAAACCTCTTTCTCATAGTAGTGGAAGAAGTTGCGACGAAACACCCTGACCTCGACCGTGCGCCGCCGCCCATGCTCCTCGCCATGAAGTGTCAGAAGCACCCCGTCCATGACGACTTTGCCCGCATCATAAAGCGCTTGCTTGAGATCGCGGTTGCGGAGGGCCGTTTCGCAATCGCTGAACGAGGTGATGCGGTGAATGCTCATCAGATGATCGCTCGCTCCCGGTCGAAGCGGACGGGATACCGTGCCCAGGAAACGCGGGTGATGCCTTGGTCGAGCGCGGCCTTGTCATCGGGATCGGCGTGGATTCCGGCCTCCAGCAGGGCCTTTACGATCAGCGGCACCGTGCCGAACTGGTGATCGGCAGGCACGGTATCCGCACGGGGTTCGACCCCGATCGCCAGATTGCGCCCGAGGCAGGCATGCGCGCCAAGCCCCATCGAGATGCCGTGGGCAAAGGCCTGCCCGGCAAAGGTCCGATGGGGGTCGAAGTGCTCTGGATCGGGTCCGAACACGGCTTCCTCTCGATTGGCCTGGCGCAGATCGATAACGACGGTGTCGCCTTCGTTGGCTGCGCTGCCATCGCCAAGTGTGATCGGGCAAAGCGCCCGCCGTTTAGCGACAGGGCTGGAAGGGTGCAGACGCACACTTTCGAAAACGCAGTGCTGGATAAAGAACGGGTCCGAAGCGAGGCGCGCGATGTCTTCGGGATGGGCGTTTACCCATTCCAGGATTTCATGGATTGCGTGGGTCAGCGAATGGATGGTGGTGTGCGCACCTGCCATCGTGAAGAAGATGCCCTCCTGCAGGAACTCCTGCTCGGTCATGCCGAGCTTGTCCTCGTCTATGACCAGCGCCATGAGCACATCTCGCGGCAAGGCATCGGCAGACATTTTCCCTGCATCACACGCAGCATTTAGTGCCCGGCGGCGCTTCAGCGAGGGGGTGAGGAAACGCTCCCGGAACTGTTCCATGGCGCGCTCGATCCGGGCGCGCTTTTCGGGCACATCTTCTGGACGCGACTGGCCGAGCGCGGGGGCAAGGCTGAACTCCTTGAGCAGCCGCAGCAGTTCGGCGGTCTCCTCGGCCGAACGCTCGGTCCTGTCGATCCCGGTGAAATCGACGGTGAGGTTCATCATCATACGGTAGCCGATGTCGACCAGATCGCCTTTGCCAGCGGCCAGAAAAGGACCCAGCGTTTCGGCCAGCGTCTGCGGCATGATGTTCTTTTCGTAATCGACGAAGACGTTTTTGCGGAACACCGTTGCTTCGACATTGCGTCGTGCACGGTGTTCTGCCCCATGCAGATTGACGAGGCAGCGCTCCATCATCAGCGATGCGGCGTCATAAAGCGATTGGCGCAGCTCGCTCTGTCGCAGGGTTTTGGCGCAGCCTTCGAAGCTGGTGATCGTATGCTCGGTCATTCGCCAGCCTTCCAATGACCGGTGGCAAGCCGCGTAGCAGCGACCCTCGAATAGTTCGAAACGCGCCACGATGGGGGATCGCGCCGTTCGGGCAGCGGCGTCGCAAGATCGGTCGCCTTGCCCGCCTGAAACACGTGGGCAATGCCGCCCTTCTCGCCCAGCAGTGTCACGTCTTGCGTGCAATCGCCCGCTACCACGATGATATCCGCGTCCTTGCCGACCTCAAGCGTGCCGATGCGATCGGCAAGGCCAAGCGCACGCGCGCCCTCGAACGTGGCGCAGCGCAGCGCCTGCAGCGGCGTGAGCCCGAGGTTCTCGACCAGGATCTGCAGTTCGCGCCAGTGCCATTCGCCATAGGGCGTGATCGAAAATCCACTTTCGGTCCCGCATGCCAGCGGCACTCCGGCGTCATAGGCGATGCGCAGCTGGCGGCTGCTTTGTTCAATTTCCTTCGCAAACAGATCCTGCAAATAGGCGCTGGCCCCAATCATCTTTCCATGATCGGCCAGGACCGCCTGGAAAGTAAGCGTCGGAACAATCGGCACTTTTGCGGCGATCACCGCCTCCAGCGCCGCGTCGTCCATATAGGTTGCGTGGAGGATCATGTCGAACCCGGCGCGCGCGGCGTCGCGCGTGCTGGTGGCGTTGCGGCAATGCCCGACTATAGGCAGCCCGAGATCGTGAGCGGTTGCGGCGGCTAGAACGAGTTCCTCGAACGACCAGACCTGGATCTCGCCCTCGCTTCGCTGGCGCGGGATCAGGCCCGTGACATGGATCTTGATCCAGTCCGCCCCGCGTTTGGCCTGGCGGCGGATTTCGGCAACGATATCATCTTTGCTCGGCGTTACCTTGAGATAACCGATGCCGCCTTCATCGGGCACCAGCAGTCCGGCCGTCCCGCCGACCGAGGTGAACAGCGCGTTGCCGCCACATCGCATGCGCGGTCCCGGCGTGACGCCACATTCGATCGCGTCGCGCAGGTCCAGCGAAACATCGAAGATGGTGTCGGCATCGAACATCGTGGTCACGCCCGCGCGCAGCACCTTGCGGACGTTGTAGGCGGCGATGATTGCGGCAAGCCCCTCCCGCCGGTGGAAAAACAGCTCGTCGTTGCTGAACGGTTCGTCAAAGCTGATGTGGCAGTGCGCATCGACCAGCCCAGGCATGACCGTCATGCCCCGCGCGTCAATTCGCGTTACCTTGCGGTCGGCGCAGTAGGCCAAGGCCTCTTCTCCGCGCGCTAGAATCCTGTCCGAAAAAGCAATGGCTTCGAGCTGTGGCGGGCTGCCACTGCCGTCATACAGAATGCCGCTTTCGATCAGGGTGATGATTGCCGCGTCCAAAGTGCCTCTCCGTTCTCTGCCAGAATTTTTATATTTATTTCGATAGAATCACAAGCGAGCAACTTGTCTCAGGAGTTTAAACGCGATCATCGTTTTGAAACAATGAGGATGCGCTGATTCAAAAGGGCTGCCATGTCGGTTGGGCGCCCCTGCAATGTCGCGTTCATTGTTCCGGCTGAGCGTCTATTCTTACCGAAACCTCACATTCGAGGGGCAGGCCGGGAACGACGGCCAAGTCCCAGGATCTGTCATTCCCGCATTACGTCTAAAGGCGATATAATCGCCCCCAATCTCAAGGCAGCAGGTTGACCGCCGCCCCCCCCCGACGCCGTCTCAGCCGCCTCCCGCGCAGCGCGTTCCTTGGCGTCCGCGCGCTCGACGAAGCGCATCAGGATCAGCGTGCCTTCGAACAGGATCACAAGCGGGATGGCGAGGCTTAGCTGCGAGATCACATCAGGGGGCGTGATCACTGCGGCCAGCGCGGTGATGGCGACGATCACATAGCGCCGCGCCGCCACGAGCTGCGTGCGGGTGACGATGCCGGCGCGGTTGAGCAGCATCAGCAGCACCGGCAGCAGGAAGCTGATCCCGAAGGCGAGGATGAACTGCATGACGAGATCGAGGTAGTCGCCGGTGCCCGGCAACGCTTCGAGATGCAGCCCGCCCTTGTCGCCCTGAAAACCAAGGAACCATTTGAACGCGGTGGGCATCACGATGAAATAGGCAAGGCTTGCCCCCATCGTGAACAGCACTGGGGTAGCGATCAGGAAGGGCAGGAACGCCTTTTTCTCGCGCGCATAGAGCCCCGGCGCGACGAACGCCCAAAGCTGGTTGGCGATGACCGGGAAGCTGACCATGAACGCGCCGAACATCGCCACTTTGACTTCGACGAAAAACGCTTCGTAGAGCTTGGTGTAGATCAGGCGGCCCTGCCCCGGCGGAAACGCCTCCATCAGCGGGCGCACCAGAATCGCGAAGATCGTGTCGGCAAAGTAAAAACACAGCACAAACGCCGCGGCGAGCGCATAGACACAGCGCAATAGCCGCGTGCGCAATTCGATCAGATGATCGAGCAGCGGGGCCTGCGTTTCGTCCAGATCATTCACGATCATGGCGCGGCGGTATCTTTGACCGAAACGTCTGTGGCCGAAGCTTCGGCCAGCGGCCCGGTCATCAGCGGCGCGCTAGGTTCGGTCGGCGCGACCGCCACAATGGCCGGATCAATGTCCTGCGCGGCATCGATAGTCTGGCCCTCGGCCACCGGATGCGCGGCCATGATCGCGGCGTTCTGCTCGCGCCATTTGCGCTCCATCTCCTCCATTTCCGCCTCGCGGATCATGGTCTCGATACCGGAACGGAAATGATTGGAAACGCGCCGCACTTTGCCCATCCACCGCCCGGCGGTGCGCAGCGCCAGCGGCAGATCCTTGGGGCCGATGACGACAATCGCCACAATCGCGACGAGCAGCATTTCGGACGGGGCAATATCAAACATGGCCGGTCCCGGTCAGTGCAAGTGCAAGCGCCGATGTGATCAGGCGTTCCCGCCCGGCTTGGTCTGATCGCTCGTCGCGCTTTGCGGCGCGGCGGGCGGCGGCGCGGCCTGCTGCAATTGCGCGGGCGGCGCGGACACCGGGCGATCGGTCTCCTCGCTCATGCCAGCCTTGAAGCTTTTGATGCCCTTGCCAAAATCGCCCATCATCTCGGAAATGCGGCCACGGCCAAACAGGACGAGGACCACCAGCGCGAGGATGATCAGGTGCGGAAGCGATAAGCCACCCATGACATATTCTCCTTTGTCGGCCTGAGATAGGGCATCTTATGGCAAACTGCCAGCAAGCTCACAAAATTTCGTCGCGTTCCTCTCCCCCGCTGCCCGCAAGAGCATCTCCGGCCTCGGCCTCGGCCTCGTCCTCCATCAGGCTGGCAAACACATCCTCCACCGGATCGAGCAGACCGGCCGCGCGCAGTTCGTCGATGCCCGGCAGATCGCGCCGCGATTCGAGCCCGAAGTGGGCCAGAAACGCCGGCGTGGTCGCGTAGATCGTTGGCCGCCCCGGCACTTCGCGCCGCCCGGCGACGCGCACCCAGCCTGCTTCCATCAGCACATCGAGCGTGCCCCGCGCGGTCTGCACGCCCCGGATCGCTTCGATCTCGGCGCGGCTGACCGGTTCGTGATAGGCGATGATCGCCAGCGCTTCGGTCGCCGCGCGCGAAAGGCGGCGAACATCTTCCTTCTCGCGGCGGAGCAGATGCGCCAGATCGGGCGCGGTTTGAAAATGCCAGCGCCCGCCGCGCATGACCAGCTCGATCCCGCGCCCGGCATAGTGCGCGGTGAGCTGGGCCAGTGCCTCATCCACCGCCGCGCCGTTCAGGTGCCGCGAAAGCTCCTCCGGCGACAGCGGCGCATCGGCGGCAAACAGCGCGGCCTCGACCGCCCGGGTAAGATCGTCCATCAGCCGCGCGCCTTGCGCAGCAGCAGCGGGCCAAAGCACGCCTCTTGCGCGATCTCGGCGCGCCCCTGTTTGGCCAGTTCGAGCGCGGCGACAAAGCTGGATGCCAGCGCCGAGCGCGCGAGGCGCGGGTCTTGCGCCAGGCTGGTGCCGCGCGGAGGCAGAAAGCTGGCAAGATCAGTCCATTCGACCGCAGCGCCGAGCATGACCGCAATCCGCGCAATGGCCGCTTCCAGCGTCATCACCGGCCGCTCGCGCACCATGTGCACCACCGGCGCGGTGCGCACCTTGATCTGGCCATACGCCTCGATCAACCCGAACAGATCACACTGCCATGTCACATGCCGGTCTGTGCGGAGCCCCTCGGGGCTCAGCCGGGCAAAGACATCGCGCCCCAGCCGGTCCCGCGCCATCAGCCGCGCCCCTGCCTCGCGCATTGCGCCAAGCCGTTGCAGCCGCAATTGCAGCTTCAGCGCGAGTTCCTCGGGGCTGGGCTGCTGCTCCGGGTCGCGCGGCAGCAGCAGCAGCGACTTGAGATAGGCCAGCCACGCCGCCATCACCAGATAATCGGCGGCCAGTTCCAGCCTCAGGGTCTGCGCTTGTTCGATAAAGCCGAGATACTGATCGACCAGATCGAGGATCGAGATGGTGCGCAGATCGACTTTTTGCCGCCGCGCCAGATCGAGCAGCAGATCGAGCGGCCCTTCCCAGCCCTCCAGCTCAAGATGCAGCGCCTCGTCCTTGCGCTGCGTCGCAGGCGGCGCTTCCCACGCCGGATCAGCCTCGGGCAGGATCAGCGCTGCGCTTACAGGCGGCATCGTCAGGCCAGCGCAAGCAGGCGGTCGCGCGTTTCGACAAGCGCCACCTGCCGCGCCATGTCCGTGGCCGCATCGGGAATGGCGGTCACAGCCAGCGCGCGGTCCAGCCGCGCGGCGGTCTCGGCGCTCATCGGCGCAAGGCCTTGCGCAATGCCCACCATGTCATCCATCCGGCCCCAGCAATTGAGCGCCAGATCGCACCCAGCGGCCTGCGCCCGCACCGCGCGCTCGGGCACCGAACCGGCGAGCGCCGCCATGTCGAGGTCGTCTGTCAGAAGCAGGCCGTCAAACCCGATGGCCTCGCGGATGATCTTCTGGATGATGAACGGCGACTGCGTTGCCGGATTATCCGCGTCCCACGCGGTAAACCGGATATGCCCGGTCATTCCGATGCGCGATCCCGCCAGCGCGCGAAACGGCGCAAGATCATGCGCTAGTTCCTCTGCGCTTGCGGTCACTTCGGGCAATTCCTTGTGGCTATCGGCATATGCCCGGCCATGGCCGGGCATATGCTTGATCACCCCCGCGATCCCGGCCCGCGCCAACCCATCGAGCACCGCCCGGCCCAGCGCCGCCACGCGCATCGGTTCTGCGCCCAAAGCGCGGTCGCCGATCACATCGTGCGCCCCGGTCTGGCGCACATCGAGCAGTGGCAGGCAATCGACGGTGATCCCCGCTTCCGCCAGATCGAGCCCGAGCGCCTCGGCATTGGCGCGCGCAGCCTCGATCGCGCTGATCGGCGCGCGGTCATAAAGCCGGTCAAAATGCTCGCCCGCTGGGTACGCCGCCCAGACCGGGGGTTTCATCCGCGCCACCCGGCCGCCTTCCTGATCGATGCAGATGAACGTCCGCTCCCGCCCGTGCAGCGCGCGCAAGTCATCGGTCAGCGCGCGCAACTGCGCCCGGTCGGCTACATTGCGGCCAAACAGGATGTAGCCCGCCGGGTCCGCATCGCGAAAGAACGCGCGCTCGTCATCGCTGAGTGTGGGGCCGGAAAGGCCGAAAATTGCCGCAAGCATGCGCCCGGATCGCTCAAATGCGGCGGACTGGCAAGGCGTTGTTGTGCGCTTGGCAGGGGAAAAGCCGCGCCTGCATCGCGCCGCTTGCCATTGAACCTGCCGCTGCTTGCCCATTCCGGCAAACAATGCTCAAAATCGGGGTATCACCGAGTTCCGCCGGTTCCAAAGATGGAGTTTTGGCAGATGCTGCGCAAGCTTCTCACAGTTCTGCTTCCCTTGGGTGCCATCGTTGGCATTGCACTCTGGGTGCTCTCGCCGCCGCGCTACACCGATCCCCGCACGATCCGCTTCGCTGGCCAAACACCGGGATCGGTGATCGCCGTCGAACGGCTCGGCGGGTACAACAAACTAGCCCTGAGCGGGCTGCTCTGGTTCGCAGACCTGCCGGTCAAAACATCCGTGTCCGACGGGATCGAGATGTTCCGCATTCGCTACTGGTCCTTGAACCAGGGCAAGCCGGTCGAAGCATCAGGCCTGATGGCGGTTCCCTATCAAACGCTGGGCGGGCAGCCTTCTCGCGGAACGGCGATGTACCTGCACGGCACCAGCCCGGACCGGATAAACTCGCCCTCGGCCCCTGGCCCGCAGGAGGGCCTGTTGCCCAGCGCCGTTTTTGCGGGCGGCGGCTACACCTTGCTTGCGCCAGATTATTTCGGCCTTGGCCAGTCGCATGCCGCGCCAGCCTATATCTATGCGCCGGCGACCGCCGCTGCGGCGCGCGACATGGTGATCGCTGCGAGGCACGTCGCAGACGCGATGAAGCTCAGATTTTCGCCGGACCTCTATATTGTTGGCTTTTCGCAAGGCGGCCATGCCACTGCCGTGGTGCAGCGCGCGCTGGAAGACGCACCTATTCCCGGTATCGAGATCAAAGCGGCCGCTGCAGTTGCCGGTGCCTTCGATCTGGCCGGCGTGAGCGTGCCCTATGCCTTTGCGCAGAAGCATTCGCTCTATCTCAGCTTTCTCGCTGTGTCTTATGCCGCGCAATATCATCAACCGCTCGGTACTCTGCTGACCGACCACTACGCAAAGGTTCTGCCGGTCGTGTTCGACGGCAACCACACGATCGAGGCGATCGAGGCCGCCCTTCCCCCTGATCCGCGCGCCCTGTTCCGTCCAGAGGCGCTTGCTGCAATAACAGAGAGCAAACCCAACTGGTTCAGCGCCGGACTTGCGGCCAACGAGGCATGGAACTGGACGCCCAAAGCTCCGCTCAAGCTGTATTACGGAGACCGCGACGCGGACGTTTCACCTCAGGACTCGAAAGGCTTCTATGCATCCGCCGCAAAACGAGGCGCAAATATCCATCTCATGCCGCTCGGGCCCTATGACCACGTCGGATCTGCCTTGCAGGCAGTGCCGCGCGCAAGGATCTGGTTCGATGAATTGAGCAGGCCCGTGAGAAGCTGATTCAGCGCTTTACCTGGCACTTCAGCCCTTCGGCCTGCAACTTGTTGCACAGCGCAGTGGCTGCGCCCAGATCGGCTGCGATCGCTTGCAGCCGGAACACGGTGCCGATATCGGCTTTGCCCTCGACCGCGCGGTGCGCCATGCCCTTGAGGAGGGCGTGCTGGCCGACGAGTTTGTTCCACGCGGCTTCGGCGCTGGCGCTGCTGCCAAAGGCCCCCACCTGCACACCGACGCCGCCATTAGCGGCAGGCGCAGAGGCAGGCGCAGCCGCTGCCGCTGCCGCAGGCGGCGATGCCGCAGCGCCCGGCTTGGGCGCAACAGCCGCCGCGCCGCCCGCCAGATTGGCGGCGGGCTTTTCGCCCTCGCTCACCTTGAAGCTGGAATCGCCGGTGCCTTGAAAGGTTTTGCCGCCGGGATCTTGCGGGGCGATCTTGTAAGGCTCTTTGCTCGCCTCGATCACGCTGCCGTCTGCTGCGGTTTGCGTCGCGCCGCCACGCGACAGCCAGTAAATCGCGCCAACAAGGGCGGCAAGCAGCAAGACCGCCAGCGCGATGAAGGCGATCGTGCGGCCGGTGTTCGAAGCCGGTTGATCATAATCGACATCGTCCGCGCTTTCGAGCCAGGGCAGGCGCTCTTCGTCGCCGAGCGCCAGCCGCGCAGATTGCGCCGCTTCGTCAAACTCGGACACGCCGATCGGCTTTGCGCCGAACTGCGACACATTGCGAGCGGCGGCGGCTGCGTCTGACCAATCGTCCTCATGCTCGTCACCGATGCCCGGTCCGCCCATGTTTATCATCGCGTCATAACTCCTCAGCCGCCTCAACCCCAAGCAGGGCAAGCCCATTGCGCAGCACTTGCCCGATTTGCTCGGCAAGGAAAAGCCGCGCTGCCGTCAGCGCCGCGTCTTGTGCCACAATGAACCGCTTTTCCGGCCGGTCATTCCCGACATTCCAATAGGCGTGGAGCGCTGCGGCCAGATCGTAGAGGAAAAACGCCATCCGGTGCGGCTCGCGCGCCGCTGCCGCGCCTTCGACCACGCGCGGAAACTGCGCGGCAAGCTTGATCAGCGCCAGTTCCTCTTCGCCCAGCCGCGCCAGATCGGCGTCCGCCGGAATGATCCCCTCCGCCGCGCCCTTGCGCAGGGTCGAGCGGATGCGGGCATGCGCATACTGCACATAAAACACCGGGTTATCCTTCGATGCCTCGACCACTTTGGCAAAGTCGAAATCCATCTGTGCATCGGGCTTGCGGCTCAGCATGGTGAAGCGCACCACATCCTTGTCCACTTCCTCAACCACATCGGCCAACGTCACGAAATTGCCCGAGCGCTTGGACATCTTTACCGGCTCGCCGTCGCGCAGCAGTTGCACCATCTGCACCAGCTTGATTTCAAACGGCTTCGCAGATTGCCCATCCGCGCTGGTGAGCGCGGCGACCGCGGCCTTGATCCGCTTGACTGTGCCCGAATGGTCCGCGCCCCAGATATCGACGAGCGCGTCGGCGGTCTCCGCCTTCTGGAAGTGATAGGCGAGATCCGCTCCGAAATAGGTCCAGCTGCCGTCCGACTTGCGGATCGGCCGGTCCTGATCATCGCCAAACCGGGTGGAGCGGAACAGTGGCAGCACCACCGGCTCCCAATCATCCAGCGTCTTGCCCTTGGGCGCTTCCAGCTGCCCATCATAGACCAGATCATGCGCGCGCAGCCATGCCTCGGCCACTTGCGGCTTGCCGGCCGCCTGCAATTCCGCCTCCGACGAAAAAAGATCGTGGCGGATGCCGAGCAAGGCGAGGTCGGCCTTGATCATCTCCAGCATGGCCGCCACCGCGCGCAGGCGAAACGGGATCAGCCATTCGCTCTCGGGCGCTTGGGCATAGGAATCGCCAAATTCCTGCGCCAGCGCCTGCCCCACCGGCATCAGATAATCGCCGGGATAGAGCCCCTCGGGGATAGCGCCGACGTCCTCGCCTAGCGCCTCGCGGTAGCGCACGTGCGCCGAGCGGGCGAGCACATCGACCTGCCCGCCGGCATCGTTGACGTAATACTCTTTGATCACCTTATGCCCGGCAAAGGCGAGCAGCGCCGCCAGCGCATCGCCAACCACCGCGCCCCGGCAATGGCCCATGTGCATCGGCCCGGTCGGATTGGCCGAGACATATTCGACGTTGACGGTTCGGCCGCCGCCCATGTCCGAACGGCCATAATCGCCGCCAGCCTCGGCAATCAGCCGCAGCTCCGCCAGCCACGAGGCATCATCCAGCCGCAGATTGATGAACCCGGGGCCCGCCATCTCTGCCGAAACAATGCGCGGCTCGCTGGCCAATTGCGCTACCAGCAGCGCCGCCAGCGCGCGCGGATTGGTTCCCGAAGGCTTGGCCAGCACCATCGCGGCGTTGGTGGAAAGATCGCCGTGGCTCGCCTCGCGCGGCGGCTCGCAAGTGATCGCTCCGCGCGCCAGGCCCGGCGGCAGTGTTCCTGCCGCTTCGAGCGCATCGAGCGCGGAATCGATCACGGCGGCAAACGCGGCGAATATCGGCTGAGTTGGTTCGGTCATCCGCGCGCCACTAGCGGATCACGCCGTGCAATGAAATGCCTGCGCGCCTTGAGCGCTCACCGCGTAACGTTATACGCCAGCTGGCGGTCGGTGAGCTGGAAGCCGATCAGCTGCTCGAAGCTGGCCTTGGCGAGCGCGGCGCGCACTTCGGGCTGCGCCAGCGGATCGACCGCCGCATCGACCTGACCCGGTTTGCGCTTTTTGGTCAGGCGTTTGCGGATGTCGGCCGGCAGCACGGCCTCGGCGCGATCAACCTGCGATGCCGCAGCCGCGCTGCTGGTGGCACGTTCCTGGCCATCGGCAAATTCGAGCCGAACCGCGCCGATCCGCTTGGCGATAACCACATTGCCGCCGCGGATCACGGTCGTGAAATAAGGCAGATCGACCGTGCGTGCGCCACGCGTGTCAATTCGCCGCGCAAACACATCAAAGGTCACATTTGTGGAAAGCTTGCCCGGTGCCGCCCTCTCATTGCAGTTGCTGCGCAGATTGGTGATCGAGGCGACAAGGTCGAGCGCCCCCGAATCGGTCCGCCCGGGCGCGGTAAACAAGGTGATGCTGCCAGTCATTTCGGGAATCGCCACAGTGGGGCAAGGGCTGCGCAGCGCGGTGACGCCGACGCTATCATCCACGACCAGTTCGCCGGAACCGCGCGAGCAGCCGCTCACCAGCAGGGCCGCTGCCAAGGAAACGCCGAAAACAACGCTGCGGCTGAAAGAGGCAGTCATGGGCGCGGGGTTCCTCGCAGTAGGTGTCAACTAGGACGCAAGCGGCACGGCAAGGGCAGCGCGCGTCGCCAAACCTGCCCTTTAGTCTCGCGGGACCGGTTCGGCAATGCCCACCGGGCTGGCCATCCAGAACGCGCGCGGCGCCTGCCATGGCGCAAAGGGCACAAGCAGGTGAGGTGGCTTTCCGTTGGGCGCTCGCGCTGCTACAATAAGGCATGACGACGAGTTATTCCGAAATCGCACCCTCTCCGATCGCTCCCAAGCCGCCACGCGGCGGGGATTATCCCCCGCTCAAGCTGCTGATCGCCGCGCCGCGCGGTTTCTGCGCCGGGGTCGATCGGGCCATCGAGATCGTCGAGCGGGCGATCACGCGGTATAACGCGCCGGTCTATGTGCGCCATGAAATCGTGCACAACCAGTTTGTGGTGGACGAGCTCAAGGCCAAAGGCGCGGTCTTTGTCGAAGAGCTTGAGGAAGTGCCAGACGGCGTTCCGGTTGTGTTTTCGGCGCACGGCGTGCCCAAGCAGGTGCCGCAGGCCGCCACTGCACGCGGGCTTGATTGGCTCGATGCGACCTGCCCGCTTGTCAGCAAGGTGCACCGTCAGGCTGAGCGCCATGTCGATGCCGGGCGGCATATCCTGTTTGTCGGCCACACCGGCCACCCCGAAGTGATCGGCACGATCGGCCAGGTGCCGGAGGGCGCGATCACGCTGGTTGAAACCGTGGCCGATGTCGAGGCGCTGCAATTTGCGGAAGGCACCTCGCTCGCGTTCCTGACGCAGACCACCCTTTCGGTGGATGATACCGCCGAGATCGTGGCCGCGCTGCGCCGCCGTTTTCCGGGAATTGCGGGGCCGCGCGCCGAAGACATCTGCTATGCCACGTCAAACCGGCAGGCAGCGGTGAAGGCGATTGCCGAGCGATGCGACCTCCTGCTGGTGATCGGCGCGCCCAACAGCTCGAACTCGCTGCGGCTGGTCGAAGTGGCGGAGCGCGCGGGCACCGTGTCGCGGCTGATCCAGCGCGCGGCCGATATCGACCGGGTGTGGCTTGAAGGCGTGACCACGCTGGGGCTTACGGCCGGTGCTTCCGCCCCCGAAGTGCTGGTCCGCGAAGTCGTTAATCAACTGTGCCAATGGCGCACGGTCGAGGAAGAGACCGTGACCACCACGGTCGAAGATATCGTATTCAAATTGCCACGCCAGCTCGCGGATTGATTGCGAAACATGGCTGTCTACACACACCTCGGGGCCGAGGAAATGGCGGCTCTGCTCGCCGAATTCGATGTCGGCACGCTGATCTCAGCCAAAGGCATTGCCGAAGGCGTGTCCAACAGTAACTGGCTGCTCGAAACGACCGGGCCGGAAGGCGCAGGACCGACACGCTATATCCTCACGATGTATGAGTTTCGCATCGAGCTAGCGGATTTGCCGTTCTTCCTCTCGTTGCTCGATCATCTGGCGGAAAAGGGCTGCCCGGTGCCGCGCACGATCCACGACCGCGACGGCCGATTGTTTCGCATGCGCGGCGACAAGGCTCTCGCGCTGATCGAATTCCTCCCCGGCGTTTCGGTGAGCACGCCCAGCCCGGCGCAGGCCCATGCCGTCGGCGCGGAACTTGCGCGGATGCATCTTGCCTCGTCCGATTTTGGCACGGTGCGCGCCAATGGCATGGCGCTGGCCGAATGGCAGCGGCTGGCGGCCGCTTGCGGCGAAGCGGGCCTTTCCAGCATCGATCCGGCGCTGGCCGAGATGGTGGCGCGCGAACTGCCCCGCCTTGCCGCCCAGTGGCCCACCGGATTGCCCAGCGCAGTGATCCACGCCGATCTTTTTCCCGATAACGCGCTGGTGCTGGGCGAGCGCATCTCCGGGCTGATCGACTTCTACTTCGCCTGCAACGATCTATGCGCTTATGATCTGGCGATTACCCATCTGGCCTGGTGCTTTGACGAGGCCAGCGGCGCGTTCCGCCCCGAATTGTCGCGCGCAATGATCGATGGCTACGAAACGCTGCGCCCTCTCGCGCCCGATGAGCGCGCAGCGATGCCGCTTTTGGCGCAAGGCGCGGCGATGCGCTTTATCATGAGCCGCGCTTACGACTGGCTCAATACGCCGGCCGATGCGCTGGTAACGCGCCGCGATCCGATGCAGATTGCCCGCCGCATGACGTTTTATCAGGATAACCCCGGAATTTTTGCATGAAGCATGTCGTGATTTTCACCGATGGCGCGTGCAAGGGCAATCCCGGCAAGGGCGGCTGGGGCGCGCTGCTGCGGATGGGCGAGCATGAAAAGGAACTGTCCGGGTCCGAACGGCTCACCACGAACAACCGCATGGAATTGATGGGCGCGATCCGCGCGCTCGAAGCCTTGAGCCAGCCATGCCGCGTGACCTTGCACTCAGACAGCAAGTATGTTCTCGACGGGATCACCAAGTGGATCTTTGGCTGGCAGAAAAAAGGCTGGAAAACCGCCGATAACAAGCCGGTCAAGAACGAGGATCTGTGGCGCGAACTGCTCACCGCCGCGCGCGGCCACGAGATCGAATGGGTCTGGGTGAAAGGCCATGACGGCCACCCCGAGAACGAACGGGTAGACCGCCTGGCCAGCAACGCGGCAATGGCGGCCTGAAGCCACCGCCCCGCGCATCACCGCGCAGGCGGGGACCTCAAGCCGTCCCAGCGCTAAGTTCGTCCCGGCGTTGCAGCACAACCACCTGAGGCCCCGGCCTGCGCCGAGGCGCAAGGGGCATCAATCGGCGGTAGTGGTGTCGACAACTTCCGCAGCGGGACCGTTCTTCAGGATCGAGTCAATCGCATTCTGCGCGCTGGCCTTCGACTTGTAACCTTCGGTCCAAAAAATGCTTTCGGCATTGTAGCAAAAATAAGCAACGAACTCGCCAGCCTTGTTTTTACGGATCTCAAAACGATGCGCCACAGTCGTGTCTCCCATCATGCAAGTGTGTCGTGCGGATTCTATAGCATCTGCGCCAGACGGTGCGAGGGCCAATTTTCAGCCAAACCGGCAGGGCGCATAGCGGCGCGGATCGAGGCTCTCGGTCATCGCATCGGCGGGCAAGCCGAGCAGTAGCTGCGCGCCCAGCCGCGCCGCAGCCGGCGCGGTCTGAATGCCAAAGCCGCCTTGGCCCGCAAACCAGAACAATCCCGCCCGCTCCGCATCGAAGCCATAGACCGGCAGGCGATCGGGCGCGAAGCTGCGCAGCCCTGCCCAGCGCCGCTCGACTGCGGCAACGGTCCAGTCGGTCACGCGCGCCAGCCGGTCGATCGCCAGCGCCACCGCCAGCTCTTCGGGCGCAACATCGCGCGCGACATCGGGGGTTTCATCGTGCGGTGAAAGCCACAGGCGGCCCGCCTGCGGTTTGAAGTAGAAATCCTGATCGATCCCGAAGGTGAGCGGCAGATGATCCGGCGGCGCAGGATCAACCCGCAATTGCGCCACTGTGCGGCGCAGCGGCACGATGCCAAGCGGCATGGCCCCCGCCGTCACCGCCACCGAATCGGCCCAGGCCCCCGCCGCATTGACCAGCAGCGCCGCGCGCGCGCCGCCGCGATCCTGCGGCCCGCCTTGCCACCATAGCCGCCACTGCGCGCCCTCGCGCTCGATCCGCTCGACCCGCGCCCGCACCCTGACGACGGTGCCGGCCTGCCTACTTTGCGCCAGATAATGCGCATGGAGCGCGGCGACGTCGATATCCGCGCAGCCCGGCGCCTGCGCGCCGACCGTCCAATCGCTGCGCAAGCCCGGCACCAGCGCCCCGAGCATCGCGCGCTCTACCAGCCTCACCTCGACCCCGATGCTGGCGAAGGTTTCGACAAAGCGCTCGATCCGCGGGCGATCTTCGGCGCGGCCGATCGTCAGCGCGCCGCGCGGCGAGAGAAATCCGCCATCCCGCAAGAATGCGCCCGAAGCGACCGTGAGCGGCACCACGCCGGGGCCGCCATAGGTCTCCTCCCAGAACGCCGCCGACCGGCCCGTGGTGTGATAACCCGGCGTATCCTCGCCCTCGACCAGCAACACCCGGGCATGAGGCGCACACTCCGCCGCGAGGCTGGCACCCGCCATCCCCGCGCCAATGATCGCAATATCGAACGATTCAGTCATCATTTCATCAATCGGTGCGCGCCAATTCCGCCCGGGCCAGAAACACCTCGATCGCGCGCAGCACCGCATCGCGCACGCTGTCGGCCTCGCGCAGCAGTTCGTGGCGCGCTTCGGCGCCCCAGCTTACCAACTCGCCGCGCGGCAGGCGCTGCGCGGCGCGCTCAATCGCGCGCCATGTCACGAGCTGGTCGCGGCGCGCGGCCAGCAGCAGGACCGGGGTGTTCACCGCTTCGAGCACCCCGGGCGCATTGAGCGCGGCGACCGAGGCCGCAGCGCGCTCGACCCAGCGCCAGCTGGCAGGACCGATCAAGAGCTCGGGCCGGGCACCGCGCCACCACATTTCGTCCTCATAGCGACCGGGATCAAACGTCAGCAATTCCGCTCGGCCCGAGACAGACGAACCGGGCTTTTCGCTCGATTTCCAAGCGGCCCGCGCGGGATTTCCGATCCGGCACATCAGGCGCGATGCCAAGTGTTGAATCACGGCTGGAATCGCGCTGACAAAGCCGAGCATCGGCGCGCTGAGCACCATGGCCGCCGGATTGACCCGCCGCTCGGCCAGCGCGCGCAGGATCAGATGGCCGCCCATCGAATGGCCGATGAGCACATGCGGCGCGGGCGTTTGCGCCTGCCATTCCTGCCAAAGCGCGGCCAGATCATCGATCCACGCCGCAAAATCGGCGATATCGCCAATCAGCGGATCGGCGCTCATCCGCCCGGAACCCGCCTGACCGCGCCAATCCGATGCCGTCACCCGCCAGCCATGCATGCTCCAGCCATCCAGCGTTTCCAGATACTTCTCATAAAAATCGCCCCGCCCGGGCAGAAACAGGATCGAACCGCGCGGGCGCGCGCCGGGGGCCGCATCCCAATCGATCCGGCGCACCGCATGCCCATCGGGCGCGCTCCACCGCGCCTCGCGCGCGGCGGCGGGGATCGAACGCCTGTCAAACAGTGGTGGGGTCATTGCGTGTAGGTCCCTTGAAAATTCGCGCCGGGCATCGAACCCATGCGTCCCTTTTTGGTTACGATTTGGTAAGTGGTTGTCCCGTATGAGGACCCCATGCAGGGAACTTACATCGTTTACGGGTTGGTCGGAGCCTTGGCAATCGCGCTGCTGATTGCCGCTTTCACCGATATCCGCCGCCGCCAGATCGACAACTGGCTGAATGCGACCGTGGCCGCAGGCGCGCCGCTGTTCTGGTGGGCCAGTGGCCTAAGCCTATGGCCCGACATCGCGCTTCAGCTTGGCGTGGCGATCATCGCGTTCTTCGCGCTGACCGGGTTGTTCGCGCTCAAAGTGATGGGCGGCGGAGATGTCAAGCTGCTGACCGCGCTCGCGCTGTGGCTGCCGTGGCTGCAGTTCATCCAATTGTTGCTGATCATGTCGATCGCTGGCGGTGTGCTTACCGTGGTGATGGGCATGTGGCACATCATGCAGCGCCGCAAGGACCGGCTGAAAATCCCTTATGGCATTGCGATCTCGGGAGCCGGGCTCTGGATCATCGGCTCAACATATGGGGCGGGCATGGCCGCCGCCATGGTCGGCTAGGTTAATTTTAATCAATTTGCTCCAGATATGCGGGCGCACACCACATTTGGCAACACGTCAGGATTGAAGCGATGGACAGGAAAAAGCTGCTGCTGCTGCTAGGCGCACTGATCGTGGCGATCGGCACAGCCTTCGCCGCCAGGAGCATGCTCATGGGCACAGGCACGCCGCAGGCGATAGCGGCCGCAAAGGTCCCGCTCGGCGACAAGGTGCTTGTTGCGAACCGCGCGCTTCCTGTCGGCACAATCATCACCGCCGATGCGCTGGGCTTTCAGCCCTGGCCTAAAGATCTGGTTCAGGACGCGTATTTCGTCGAAGGCACGGCCGATATGGCCAAGTTGCTGGGCACGGTCGTGCGCCACCCGATCACTGCGGGTGAGCCGGTAACGCAAGGCTCGCTGGTCTCGCCGGGCGACCGCGGCTTCCTCGCGGCGGCGCTCGGGCCGGGCCTTCGCGCGGTGACGATTGCAGTCAGCGCTCGCACCGGTGTCGCCGGTTTCGTTTTTCCGGGCGATCACATCGATCTGGTGCTCACGCAGGCGATCAAGGCCGAGGGCAGCCAGCTCAAGACGTCTGAAACCATCCTCCAGAACTTGCGCGTGCTCGCCACCGACCAGACCACCGATCAGGAGACGATCGAAGGCAAGACCCGCGTTCGCGCGTTCAGCACCGTCACGGTCGAGGTGACGCCCAAGATCGCCGAAAAGATCGCCGTTGCCCAGACGATCGGAACGATCAGCCTTTCGCTGCGCGCCCTGGCCGACAACTCGAGCGAGCTTGAACAGGCCATCGCATCGGGCGCGATCAAGGTGCCGGCCGGAGCCAGCAAGGCGGAAGAAGAGAAGATCCTGAAGCAGGCGATGAGCAAGCCGATCGAAAGCAGCGTGTCCTTCACCACCGGCGGCGATGTCTCGCGCTTTCAGCGCAAGAAAATGTCAGGCCCGGTCGATGGCCCGTCCGCTGCCGCCCGGATCGCCGCTGCTTTGCCTGCCGCTTTGCCGCGAGCCCTTGGGCCCTACATCCAGATGGGACCGGTCGTCCGCGTGACCCGCGGCAAAGAGACCGAGACCGTACACGTGGGGAGCAAATAACATGGCTGCAAACGCCCCGCACACGCCCTTGAAAGGCAAGACCATGAAGGCCCGTATCGCTTCCCGGTTAATCACGGCGGCTGCGCTCGCGCTGCCGCTCGCCATGCTCCCCGGCATCGAGGGTGCCTTGGCGCAGAGCGTCACCAGCCCGGCGCGCAGCATCGCCTTGTCGATCGGGCGCGGACAGTTGGTTACACTGCCCAGCAGGATGGCCGATGTGTTCGTCGCCAACGAGCTGATTGCCGATGTGCAGGTAAAATCGACCAACCAGCTGTTCGTGTTCGGCAAGTCCGGCGGCGAAACCACCGTTTATGCCAGCAACAGCGCCGGAGACGTCATCTGGTCGGCCAATGTGCGCGTTGGCACGAATATCGATAGCGTCGAGCAAATGCTGCATCTGGCCATGCCCGATGCCAAGATCGCCACTTCGACGATGAACAGCACCGTGCTGCTGACCGGCACTGTGGCCGCGCCTGAAGATGCCGCCGAAGCCGAGCGTCTGGTCAAAGCTTTTGTCGGCGAGAAGATCAATGTCGTCAGCCGCCTGAAAATGTCGACCCCGCTGCAGATCAACCTGCAGGTCAAGTTTGCCGAAGTCAGCCGCACTCTGGTGCGCCAGATCGGCAGCAACCTGACCACGATTGATGGTTCCGGCGGCTTCAAATTCGGCATCGGCCAGGGCCGCCAGACTTCCACGATATTCACCACCGATCCCAACCTGCCGCTCGGCATCGGCACCAATGTGCAGGGCTTCACCATCGACCCCACAGGTGCCGCCATCACACCGACAAACCCTCGAGGCATAATTGCTGCGCCGGGCACCAACGTCACCCAGTTGGCAGAGGCCACCACGCTGGCCGGGATGGGCCGCCTGTTCGGGCTCGACATTCTCGGCGCGCTCGATCTGGGCGAAACGATCGGCCTCGTTACTTCGCTGGCAGAGCCCAACCTCACCGCGCTCTCCGGCGAAACCGCAGAGTTCCTTGCGGGCGGTGAATATCCGATCCCGATTTCCCAGGGGCTTGGCGTCACTACGATCGAATACAAGCGTTACGGCGTGAGCCTGTCCTACACGCCCACGGTGCTCGCCAATGGGCGCATTTCGCTCCGCGTGCGGCCGGAAGTCTCCGAGCTTACGTCAGAAGGCTCGATCACCACTGGCGGCGTCACCGTGCCGGCCCTGACCGTGCGCCGCGCCGAAACATCGATCGAGCTAGGCTCGGGCCAGAGCTTCATGATCGCGGGCTTGCTGCGCAACAATTCGCAAGACCAGATCAAGAAAGTCCCGGGTGCAGGCGACTTGCCGATCCTGGGCTCGCTGTTCCGCTCGACCGCCTACCGCAAGGGCGAGACCGAACTGGTCATCGTGGTAACGCCGTATCTCGTCAACCCGGTCGATGCGAGCGAGATCAAGCTGCCGACCGACGGTTTCCGGGCGCCAACCGCGCTGCAACAGTTGCTCAACAATCAGGACAACGACGGCATCAGTGGCGGTGAGCGCGCCAAACCCAGCGAGAAGCCGGGCACGATCAAGGCAAGCCCGAAAGTCGGCTTGCTCGACGATCCGCGCAGCGGCGCACCCGCAACCGTCCCCGTCCAAGCCTCAGCATCGCGCGAAGTTCGTCGTTCTCCCGAACCTCGCTCGAAGAACCGTCAAACAATCGCCGCAACGCCCGGCTTCAGCCTCAAATGAGAATGGAAACCGTCATGAACCGCCAGCTTCCTTTCCGCTATCGCCGCATGGCTGCAACTGCGCTGGCTCTGGTCGTAGCGCTGCCGCTTGGCGCATGCGCCAGCAACACCAAGGCCAATCGCTCGGTGGAGAGCATCCATCAGCCCGTCGTCGAACGTAACGCCTACGTTTTCGAAGTTTCCACCATGCCCGGCGGAGGCCTTGCCGTCTCCGAACAGCGCCGCTTGCTAAGCTGGTTCGATGCGCTCGATCTGCGCTATGGGGATCGCATCTCGATCGATGATCCGGCAGACTCGTCCGCCACGCGCGGTGCAATCGAAGCGGTCGCCGCTCGCTTTGCCATTGCTGTCGCCGATCCCGCGCCCGTGCTCGATGGCCAAGTCAGCCCGGGGACCGCGCGTATCATCGTGAATCGCTCGGTCGCATCTGTCCCCGGTTGCCCGGATTGGTCCGATAAAAAGGACACCAACTTCAAGAACGCCACGTCGCCCGGTTATGGCTGCGCGGTGAACAGCAATCTCGCGGCGATGGTCGCGGACAAGGATGATCTGGTGCGCGGCGTTCGCGGCACCGGCTCCACGGTGATCATGACCGCCAACAAGGCGATCGAAACCTACCGCGCCAAACCGCCGACCGGCGCTGCTGTCGTCAAAGAAGTTTCCAGTAAGTAAGGGAGTAATTGAGCGATGAGTGCGAACTGGAAAGGCGGCAATCGCGATATGTTCGCGGCTTTCGTATGCGACGACGCGGCGCTCGATGTGCTGCGTCCGCTGGCAGTGGATATGGGATGGCAGCCTGAGAAGGTGGCCAAAGGCGGCCTGCGCAATGCGATCCAGTCGCTTTCGGTTGCGGCCAGCCCCGCAATCCTGATCGTCGATCTGTCGGAAAGCGGCGATCCGCTCAACGATATCAATGCGCTGGCCGAAGTATGCGAGCCGGGCACGGTCGTGATCGCGATTGGCCAGGTCAACGATGTGCGGCTTTACCGCGATCTCGTCGCCTCGGGCATTCAGGATTATCTGCTCAAGCCGCTCTCGTCCGGCCAGGTGCGCGATGCCGTCATTCAGGCGCAAACAATTTTCGCAGCGCCCAAGGGCAGCGACAGCGGGTCGCTTAAGCGCCACATTTCGACCGCCGTGGTCGGAACGCGCGGTGGCGCGGGCGCATCGACCCTGGCGACATCGCTGGCATGGCTGTTCAGCACCGATCACCGGTTGCCAACGGCGCTGCTGGATCTCGACGTTCACTTCGGCACCGGCGCGTTGACGCTCGATCTCGAGCCGGGCCGCGGCCTGACCGATGCGATCGACAACCCCAGCCGGATCGACGGTCTGTTTATCGAACGCGCCATGATCCGGGCGAACGACAATCTCGCCATTCTTTCCGCCGAAGCGCCGATCAGCGCTCCCCTGATGACCGATGGCAGCGCCTTTGTGCAGCTGGAGGAGGAATTTCGCCACGCGTTCGAAATGACCGTGATCGATCTGCCGCGCAACATGCTGATCAATTTTCCGCACTTGCTGACGGCGGTCAACGTGGTCGTCGTCACGACCGAGCTGACGCTGGCCGGCGCACGCGATGCCATCCGCCTGCTGTCGTGGCTCAAAAGCAATGCGTCGCACGCCTTACCGCTCCTCGTCGCGAGCAAAGTGCAAGCCGGCGTGGGCGAAATCAGCAAGGGCGACTTCGAAGCCTCAATCGAACGCAAGATCGACTACACCATCCCGTTCGATGCCAAGTCCGCTTCGAATGCCGCCAAGCTTGGGCAAACTTTCGTCGGGGCCAATCGCGGCACCAAGGCAGGCCTGGCACTGCGCGATCTGGCCGAGGCCATCGTCGCAACTGGCAGCGAACCGGAAGCCGATGGGGGCAAGGGCGCCAAAGTCGCGAAGAACGCCGGCGCCAAGACCTCGCTGCTCGGCAAGTTCGATCTGAAGAAGATGCTCCCCTCCAAGGCAAAGGCAGGCGCACCGGCGTGATCCGAGCTGACGCAGCCCTGACCCCACGCGACGCTGCGCACCTCTTCAACAACCGCGCAGAGCAGGCAGGATAGGCCGATGGACATGATGCAATTGATGATCATAGGCGGCGGGGTTAGCCTTGTGCTGCTGATGGGCATCATCGCCTTCTCCGGTCCTTCGCCCGCGACGCATAGCGCGCGCCGGCTGCAGGCGGTGCGTTTCCGCCATTCCGACAGCACGACCGACCGCGTCGAGGCGCAATATCGCAAGGCGGTTGCGTCACGCAAACCGCGCACGCGCGCGGTTGCTGGCTCGCGTTCGCGGCTCGATGCGCTGGAGTTGCGGCTTACTCAAACCGGCAAGAAATGGACCGTCAGCCAATATCTTTACATTTCCGGCGGCCTCGCGCTGGCCACGGCGCTGTTCGTGTTTCTCAAGACCGGCTCGCCGATCATCGCGCTTCCGGTCGGCGTCATCGCCGGCGGCGGGCTGCCCCACATGTGGGTCGGGAGCACTATTGCCAAGCGCCGCAAGGGTTTTGTGACGCGCTTTCCCGATGCGCTGGAATTGCTCGTGCGCGGTTTGCGCTCGGGCCTGCCGATCACCGAAACGATGGGCGTGGTCGCGGCTGAATTGCCAGGTCCGGTGGGCGAGGAATTCAAGCTGGTGAACGACCGCGTCAAAGTCGGGCGGACCATGGACGAAGCGCTGCAGGTTACCGCCGACCGCCTCGATATGCCCGAATTCAGCTTCTTCTGCATCACGCTGGCGATCCAGCGCGAAACCGGCGGCAACTTGGCGGAAACGCTGGCCAACCTTGCCGATGTGCTGCGCAAGCGCGCACAGATGAAGCTCAAGATTTCGGCGATGAGCTCGGAATCGAAGGCTTCGGCCTATATCATCGGCGCGCTGCCCTTCATCGTGTTTGCGCTGATCTACTCGATCAACCCGCCCTACATGGGGCAGTTCTTTGTCGACGAACGTCTGATTATTGCCGGCATTGGCGGTCTTGTCTGGCTGGGCCTGGGCGCGTTCATCATGGCCCAGATGATCAACTTCGAGATCTGAGCGAGGAACGCGAGAACCATCATGCAACCAATTGCTCCGCACCCCACGCTGCTCGGCGTCGATGTTATCTTCGCAGGCTCGATCCTCGCCGGGCTTGCGGCGGTCGCAGTCATGCTCGCGATTTATGCCGCGCTGACCATCCGCGATCCGATGGCCAAGCGCGTCAAATCGCTGAACGCCCGGCGTGAGGAGCCCAAGGCCGGCATCATCGTCGTCAATGCAAAAAAGCGCCAGAGCATCCTGCGCCGCAACGATACCACCGATTCCATTCGCGGCTTCCTGCAAAAGCTCAAAGTGCTGCAGGACAGCCAGGTGGGGGGTCGTGCAGCAAAAGCTTGCTCAGGCCGGCATCCGCAAGAAGGAATGGGCGGTCGCGATCATTCTGTGCCGCATGATCGGTCCGATCGTGATGGGCGCGGTGTTCGGTGCGCTGATCTATTGGGTAGACTATTTCCCCACGTGGTCGAGCTTCAAGAAATTCGGTTTGTTCGCGTCGATGGTCATTCTTGGTTACAAGGGCGCCGATATCTGGATTGCCAATCTGGTGACCAAGCGCACCAAAGAGATCCGAAAAGGGCTCCCCGATGCGCTCGATCTGCTGGTTATCTGCGCCGAGGCAGGCCTGACCGTCGACGCCGCGTTTAACCGCGTCGCGCGCGAACTGGGCCGGGCCTATCCCGAATTGGGTGACGAATTCGCGCTGACCGCGATCGAACTGTCATTCCTCACCGATCGCCGCCATGCGTTTGAAAATCTTGCCTACCGCGTCAACCTCGAAGCGGTGAAGGGCGTGGTCACCACCATGATCCAGACCGAGCGCTATGGTACGCCGCTCGCCTCGGCGCTGCGTGTGCTTTCGGCCGAATTTCGCAACGAACGCATGATGCGGGCCGAAGAAAAGGCCGCGCGCCTGCCCGCGATCATGACCATCCCGCTGATTTTGTTCATCTTGCCGACGCTGTTCGTCGTGATCCTTGGCCCTGCGGCCTGCTCGATCAGCGACAACTTCCTCAGCAAGCACTAACGCCAGCGGCCCCCGCCTTTCGCGCACCCCGCGCGGAAGGCGGGGGCCGGGTCAATCAGCAATGCGCCACCTCGTGCTCGATCGCGCCGAACAACGAGTGGCCCTTGGGATCTCGCATCTCGATGCGCACCGTGTCGCCATAGCGCAGGAACGGCGTAACCGGTGCGCCTTCGGTAATCGTTTCGACCATTCGCTGTTCGGTGATGCAGGAAAATCCGCGACCGCCTTGCGCCACTGGGCGGCCCGCCGATCCATCCGGATCGCGGTTCGACACGGTCCCCGATCCGATGATCGAGCCGGCCATCAGCCGCCGCGTCTTGGCCAGATGCGCGATCAGTACGCCAAAGTCGAAGGTGCAATCCTCCCCGGCATCGGCGCGGCCAAAATGCTGCCCGTTGAGATCCACCAGCAGCGGCAGATGAAGCTTGCCGCCGCGCCAGTGTGCGCCAAGTTCAGCCGGCGTGACAAACACCGGCGAGAAATGGCTGGCCGGCTTGGATTGGACAAAGCCATAGTCCTTGGCCAGCTCATTGCGCACCAGATTGCGCAGCGACACATCGTTGACCAACCCGATCAGGCGGATGTAGTCCAGTGCGTCGGCTGGGCTTACGCCTTGCGGCACATCATCCGTCACCACCACGATCTCCGCCTCGAAATCGCAGTCCCAAGCCTCATCCGCCAGCAGGATCGGATCGCGCGCGCCGCGCAGATCATCGCTGCCGCCCTGATACATCAGCGGGTCGGTCGCGAAGCCGGGCGGAAGCTCCGCGCCGCGCGCCTGCCGCACCAAAGCCGTGTGATTGAGGTAAGCGCTGCCATCTGCCCATTGATAGGCGCGTGGCAACGGGGCCGCCGCCTCGCGCTCGTGAAAGCGCTTGCGCGGGATGGCGCCGTGTTCAAGCTCGATCGCCAATGCTTCCAGCACCGGTGCAAACTGGTTCCATTGATCGAGCAGAGCCTGCATCGTGGGGACAATGTGATCGGCATCTGCATACCACGCCAGATCGTTTGAAACGACGATCAGACGGCCATCGCGCAGCCGCGGCAAACTGGCTAGTTTCATCGGCTTGAACTTTCTATCATGCGCACGGCGGACGACAATTTGTCGAGCAGCGCGCTCAGCTTCTGCGTTTCACTTGGCGTAAAGGCGGCAAAAATCCTTTGATACGCGGCAATCGCCTGCGGCCAGATCTGGCCATACATCGCAGCCCCGGCTGCGGTCAGCGCTAGAAAGTGCGAGCGCCCATCGGCCGCGTTAGGATCGCGTCGCACCAGCGCCCGATCCTCCAGCACTTTGCTCGCCCGGTTCACCGCAACTTTGTCCATCAAAGTCACGCGGACCAGATCGCGCTGGGTCAGCGGCCCGGCATCGCCAAGCACCGCCATGATCCGCCATGATCCGCCATTCCGGAATCTTGAGTCCGAACTGGCTGTGATATTCGCCCGCAATCAACGCACTGACCGCATTCGAGGTGATCGCCATGCGATAAGGGATAAAATCAGACAGCCGGGTTTGGTTTGCAGCCATCTGCGCAATGTCTACTGAAACCAGATCACGGCGCAAGCGAAACGGTGCATGTTGCGCAACATAACTTAGCCCGAGCCGCACAAGGCTCTTGGACATTCACCGCAGCGCGCGCCCTGCGACCGCACCCAGCATCGCCGCCAGCTTCTCGTCGCGCTGCCCCGGCGCGGTCATGATCGCGCCGTCCAGCGCGTGGTCGATCGGGCTGGCGCTGCGCACTGGCGGCAAACCTTGCGCAAGGTTCGCAATCGCCGCGCGCGCAGCGGCGGCATTGGCGCGCATCACTGCCAGCACCTGCTCCACCTCGACATGCTCGCCTGCGCGCCAGCTATCGTAGTCGGTGACCATGCCGATCAGCGCATAGGGCAGTTCCGCCTCGCGCGCGAGCCGCGCTTCGGGCATCGCGGTCATTCCGATCACATCCGCGCCCCATTGGCGATAGAGCCTGCTTTCCGCGCGGGTTGAAAACTGCGGACCCTGCATCGCCAGATAGCAACCGCCGCGATGCACGACAGCCCCGGCGCGCTCCGCCGCATCGGCAAGGTGGCCGGAAAGCCGCGGGCAAACCGGGTCCGCCAGCGAGACATGCGCGACCAGCCCCTCGCCAAAAAAGCTTTGCGGGCGGCCATGCGTGCGATCGATGAATTGATCGACCGCAACAAAGCTGCCCGGCGCATAGTCCTCGCGCAGCGAGCCGATCGCGGAAACAGCAATCACATCAGTCACGCCGCAGCGCTTGAGCACATCGATATTGGCGCGCGCGTTGATCGCTTCGGGCGCCAATCGGTGCCCCGCGCCGTGGCGTGCCAGAAAGACATACCGCACAGCGCCGATCCGCCCGATCGTGACCGGCCCGGAAGGCGCGCCAAATGGCGATGACACGGCGATCTCCTGCGCGTCCTCCAGCCCATCGAGCGCATAGAGCCCCGAACCGCCGATCACGCCGATCGTCCACCCGTGCTCAGCGCTCCCAGCCTCAGCGCGCAAGGATGCCCGCCATGACGAAATCGACGGTGTGTTCGCGGTATCGGTCGCGCAGATTTTCGCTCAGCGTATCCTGGCCAAAGCAATGGCGCAGAACCAGCCTTGCCGAGAAAAATCGATCTGCCGCGCCGGTCACGGTGAAGTAAAACAACTGCGGATCGATATTGCGGAACACACCGGTCTTGATGCCAGCACTGATCAAACGGTCATAAGCCTTGTTCAGCGGCAGAAGGTACTTCTCCGCGATCCGCCGCGCCTCGCCCTCATCGCTGTCGCGCACCAGCCGCATCAGCAGGCGGTTGAGATAGGGATAAGCGTAATAGGTATCGATGCAGCGCGCGATATGGAGGCGCAGCTTGTCCTCGGGCGCCATCCGGTCCTTGGCCAGCAGCGCATCGACCGACGTGATGATCGCCACCATGTCGCGGTCGAGCAAGGCGCTCAGCATGCCCGCCTTGTTGCCGAAGTAATACTTGACCAGCGCCGAATTGAGGCCCGAACGCAGCGAGAGTTCGGATAGCGAGATATCGACCTGATCGCCCTCGCGCATGATCTGCGATGCGGTTTCGAGCAGAAGCTCACGCGCGCCTACCTGATCCGGTGCCTGCTCCGCCGTGCCTACGCCCTCGCTGATCGGTGGTTGCGCGATCTCGTTCATTCCCAAACCGGTTCATCCCACCACGGGTAAAACGACGGCATATCCGAAGAAACGCGCCCCGGGTAGCTCGGCGCGCGCTTTTCCAGAAAGCTGGCCACACCTTCTTTCACATCATCTGTGCGCGCCATCGTATAGATCGCGCGGCTATCGACCCGGTGCGCCTTCATCGGGTGATCGAGCGCGGCATTGCGCCACAGCATCGCACGGGTCATCGACACCGAGATCGCGCTCGTATTGTCGGCAATCTCGCGCGCCAAGGCATGGGCGGCGGGCAGCAGATCGGCGGGTGCGTAGAGCGAGCGCACCAGCCCGCCGCGCAAGGCTTCCTCGGCACCGAAAATCCGCCCGGTCATGCACCATTCCAGCGCCAGTGGCATGCCGACAATCCGCGGCAAAAACCAGCTCGACGCAGCTTCCGGCACCAGCCCGCGCCGCGCAAAGACAAAGCCATAGCGCGCAGTGGTCGAAGCAAGGCGGATATCCATTGGCAATTGCATCGTCGCGCCCACGCCCACCGAAGCACCGTTGATCGCCCCGATCAGCGGCTTTTTCGACTGGAACATGCGCAAGGTGATCATGCCGCCGCCATCGCGCACGCGCGTGTCAGACAAATCCTCCACCGCCTCTGCGCTGGCAAATGGCACCCCGCCGTCATCAGGGGTCAGATCTGCACCGGCGCAAAAGGCCTTTTCGCCAGCGCCCGTGACGATCACCGCGCGCACGCTGTCATCGGCGTCGGTGCGATCGAACGCATCAATCATCTCGGCCATCATCGTGTGCGTATAGGCGTTCATCTTGGCGGGGCGATTGAGCGTCAGCACCGCCACGCCGTCAGCAATATCGAGCAGGATCTTCGAATACTCGGCCATGCTATGCGCTCCTGATATCATGATTGGGGATAGCCCCTATTTATTGCCCCGCCTATCAAATGGGGACTGTCCCTATTTCTCTAGCGCGGCGATTTACCTCGGCGCCATGCGGATCGCGCCGTCGAGCCGCACATCCTCGCCATTGAAATAGCCGCACTCGATCATCGTCAGCGCCAGCTGCGCATATTCCGCCGGAACGCCGAGGCGCTTGGGGAACGGCACCGACGCGGCGAGCGCGTCCTTCACATTCTGCGGCGCGGCCTGGAGCAGCGGGGTATCGAAGATGCCCGGCAGGATCGTGTTGACGCGGATGCCTTCGCTCATCAGGTCGCGCGCGATGGGGAGCGTCATGCCGACAACGCCGCCTTTGGACGCCGAATAGGCCGCCTGCCCGATCTGGCCGTCCTCAGCCGCGACCGACGCTGTGTTCACAATCGCGCCGCGCTCGCCGAACTCGTCGCAAGGCTCCAGCGTCATCATCCCCGCCGCCGACTTGGCGATGCAGCGGAACGTGCCGACAAGGTTGATCTGGATCAGCCAGTTGAATGCTTCCAGCGGGAAGTGCTTGATCGAGCCGTCTTCCTTGCTGCGGCTCGCAGTCTTCACCGCGTTGCCGGTGCCGGCGCAGTTCACCAGCACGCGTTCCTGCCCGTGCGCCGCGCGCGCCTTGGCAAAGCCAGCGTCCACGCTCTCGTCGCTGGTCACGTTGACTTCGCAGAAAATGCCCCCGATCTCAGCCGCGACCGCTTCGCCCTTTTCCTTCTGCATGTCGAAAATGGCGACCTTCACGCCCTTGGCCGCCAGCGCGCGTGCCGTCGCCGCACCCAGACCAGACGAACCACCCGTGACCACTGCGGCAACCGAATTATCAAGCTTCATGGCATTTCTCTCCTGAAATCAATCACATCATCTCAACGATGGTCACGTTGGCCACGCCGCCGCCTTCGCACATCGTCTGCAAACCATACTTCAGCCCCCGCGCCTTCAGCGCATGGAGCAGGGTCGCCATCAGCTTGGTGCCCGAAGCGCCCAGCGGATGGCCCAGCGCAATCGCGCCGCCATTCACATTGAGCTTCGCCGGGTCCGCGCCGGTGTGCTTCAGCCAGGCCATCGGCACCGAGGCGAAAGCCTCGTTCACTTCAAAGAGATCGATATCGCCGATCTTCATGCCCGCCCGCTGCAGCGCGCGGTCGGTGGCGAAGAGCGGTTCTTCCAGCATGATCACCGGATCGCCCGCTGTGACCGTCAGGTTGTGAATGCGCGCCAGCGGGGTCAGCCCGTGCGCCTTCAAAGCGGCCTCCGAAACGATCAGCGCCGCGCTCGCGCCGTCGCAAATCTGGCTGGAACTGGCGGCGGTGAGGAAACCATCGGGCGACAGCAGCTTCACGCCCGCGATGGATTCCAGAGTCGCGTCAAAGCGGATGCCCTCATCGGTGATGTGCATCGCCGAGCCGTCCGGCGTCTCGATGGCAATCGGCACGATTTCGCCATCAAACGCGCCAACCTGAGTCGCCGCAATCGCCTTCTGGTGGCTCGAAAGCGCAAACGCATCGAGCTGATCCTTGGTGAAGCCATGCTTCTTCACGATCATTTCCGCGCCCATGAACTGCGAGAACATGATGCCCGGATACTTCTCTTCCAGCAGCGGCGACTTGTAGTTGCCCAGCCCCTCTTTCATGTGAAAGATCGCGGTGGACCCCATTGGCACGCGGGTCATGCTCTCCACGCCCGCCGCGATCACCATGTCCTGCGTGCCAGACATCACCGCCTGCGCAGCAAACTGGATCGACTGCTGCGATGATCCGCACTGGCGGTCAATCGTCACGGCCGGCACCGAATCCGGCAGCAGCCGCGCCGCAAGCACCGCATTGCGCCCCACCTGCCCCGCCTGCTGCCCGCCCTGCGAGACGCAGCCCATGATCACATCCTCGATCGCCGAAGGATCAACCCCCGTCCGCGCGATGATGGCATCAAGCGTGGCAGCCGAAAGATCGACCGGGTGAACCCCCGCCAGCCGCCCATTCCGCCGCCCGCCAGCGGTCCGCACTGCATCAACGATATAGGCTACAGCCATGACACTCGACTCCCGTAAGCGTTCGTTTAACTGAACGATTAAGGGGTGCGGGGGGCGGGGTCAAGGGATGCCAGCGCGCCGCTGCCATTCCCCCCTCCCCGTCAGCCGGGACTTGATCCAGGACTTCGCGAGCAGCCAGCACACCGCCGCCACCCCCCTCCTCGTCACCCCGGGCTTGACCCGGGGTCCCGCTAGCAGCCAGCCCAGCGCTCGCAATCACCCGCCACAAACGAATCCAAATTCTTTCAAATTGAGGCGCTTGCGCGAGCTCCAAGCGGGACCCCGGATCAAGTCCGGGGTGACGGAAAATGGGCAGCAATCAGCCAAATGCGATCCACCGCCCCAGCCACCTCTTTCCCCTCACCCGTTCGGGGGAGGGCTGGGTGGGGGTGCGTGGCGCTTGTCAGAGAGGCCGCAGAGGGTTGTTCACCCCACCAACCGGTCCGTCCGCGCCGCCATCTCGCGCCACAGGCCATGCCCGCCCAGTCCAGCCACGCGCCGCCCCAGCCGTTCGGCCCAGAACGCGTCGCCGCCGAATTCGCTGCGCCAGCCCATGAGGCGGCGGGTCAGGTGGTTGAGGGCGTATTCGATGGTGAAGCCGATGGCGCCGTGCATGCGGTGCGCGATGGGTACCGCGCGGTCCACGGCTAGCCCCATGCGCAGTTTGGCCGCCGCGATCTCGAACGAGGCGTCTCCATAGTCGAGCGCCGCTGCGCAGGCTGCGGCTGAGGCATCGACTGCCGCTGCTTCCTCGGAAAACTCGGCCATCGCCTGCTGCACCGCCTGAAACTTCGCCAGCGCCCGGCCAAACTGCACGCGCGTGTTCACGTGATCAATGGCCAGCGTAAATGCCGCCTCCAGCGCACCGCTCGCCTGCGCCACGCGGGCAAACGCGCCCAGCGCCAGCAGATCGACGTCGCATGCCGCCGTTGCCGCCGCTGCGGCAGTGAAGCTGACGGCATCCCAAGGCTCACCCGCAGGCGAAAGCCCTTCGTCAAAGGTGCAGGCATCCGCATGGTAGAGCGAGAGCGTGCCACTCTCCACATGCACCACCGCTGCAGCATGGCGGCCATAAGGCACCAGCTGCCCCGGCGCGGCGATGGAAATCAGCCCCTCCGGAGCCGCAATCCCCGCCCCGGCCAGCAGCCAATGCGCAATCACAGGCTCGGCCAGCGGCGCGGCCAAGGCATTGAGCCCCGCCAGCCGCAGCACGGCCAGCACATCGCCCCAGTCCCCGCCAAAGCCGCCCGCATCCTCGGGCACCAGCAGCGTGGAAAACCCCGCCTCGGCCACTTGCGGCCAGGCTTCGGCAAAGGGCTTGCTGGAAAGATCGGCGAACAGGCCAGCGGCCATGTCGGTGAGCAGTGTACGATTATCGCTCATCAGCGCAGCCCCAGTCCTTTAGCGATGATCCCGCGCAGCACTTCGGGTGTGCCGCCGCGCAGCGAGAAGCTTGGGCTGGCGACCAGAATCCACGTCAGCAGCCGCGAAAGGTCGCTCTTGCCCGAAAGATCGGCATCGACTGCCGCCTGCACCATGCGCGGCAGCGCTTGTTCATAGGCGTTGCCCAAGTCCTTGACGATCGCCGCCTCGACCACTGGGTCTTCGCCCGCCGCCAGCTTGGCAATGGTCGACATCGACATTTGCCGCAGCGTCCACATTTCGGCCGTCAGCCGCCCGATCAGCTGCGCGGTCGGCGCGTCAGGCTCCGGCCCCACGGCATCGATCAGCGCGACGAGCAGCATGTGGCTGGAAAGATAGCGTTCCGGCCCCGAACGTTCGAGCGCGAGTTCGGCGACGACCTGCTTCCAGCCATTGCCTTCCTCGCCCACCAGCGCATCGTGCGGCAGCAGCACATCTTCGAACCAGATCTCGTTGAAATGGTGCGAGCCGGTCATGTCGATGATCGGGCGGATCGTGATCCCCGGCGTGTCGAGGTCGATCATCATTTGCGAAAGGCCCGCCTGCCGCTCGCTGCCCTCTTCGGTGCGCAACAGGGTCAGCGCAGCGTGGCTCTTGTGCGCGCCGCTGGTCCATACCTTCTGGCCGTTGATCCGCCAGCCCTCGTTGGTCTTCTTGGCAGAGGTGCGCACGCTGGCAAGGTCGCTGCCCGAGCCGGGTTCGGAAAGGCCGATGCAGGCATAGACTTCGCCGCGCGCCATGCCGGGCAGATACTTCTCGCGCTGGCTTTCCGTGCCATAGCGCAGCAGCAGCGGCCCTGTCTGGCGGTCGGCAATCCAGTGCAGACCCGCCGGTGCGCCAATCGCGAGCAGCTCTTCCAGCACGACATAGCGTTCGAGCAAAGTGCGCTCGTGCCCGCCATATTGTTTGGGCCAGGTCATGCCGAGCAGCCCGGCGCGGCCCATGGCTTTGGAGAATTCCTCGTCGAAGCTGAACCAGCAATTGGCGCGCAGCTCGACCGGCCAATTGGCCTCGTGGCTAGCGACCAGATCGCGGACCTGCTGGCGAAGAGCGGGAATATCGCCCTCAGGGCGAAACGGATGGAGCGGGAATATTTGCATCACCGCTGTCCCTATGGCAGCGGCGAAGGCATCGCAATCTCAAGATGAATAGTGCACCAGCCCAGAGGGGCAAAAAAGGGAGACCCGTTGTCATGACCCCATTCCTCAGCGTCGAGCGCCGTGGGCGCATCGCCGTGCTCACCATGGACCGCGCCGAATCGATGAATGCCATCGGCACCATCGAAGACTGCGACAACATCGTCGAAACCTTCTTCGCGCTGGGCAACGACCGTTCGGTCAGCGCCATCGTGCTGACGGGCGCGGGCCGCGCCTTCTGCACCGGCGGCAATATCAAGGGCATCCGCAACCGCCAGGGCATCGGCCCGCTCGATCAGCCCGATTCGACCGCGACCAACTATCGCCGCGGCGTCCAGCGCGCGACCCGCGCGATGCTCGATTGCGACGTGCCGATGATCGCTGCGATCAATGGCCATGCCATCGGCCTCGGCCTCGATCTGGCCTGCGTATGCGACATGCGCGTGGCGGCTGACACGGCGAAGATGGCCGCCAGCTTCATCAAGGTCGGCATCATCCCCGGCGATGGCGGCGCGTGGACGCTGCAGAAGCTGATCGGCTATCCATTGGCCGCCGAGCTGTTCCTTACGGGCCGCACGTTCGATGCCGCCTATGCCAAGTCCATCGGCCTGGTTGGCGATGTCGTCCCGGCTGCTGAACTGATGGACAAGGCGCTGGCGCTGGCCGAGGAAATCGCCGCCAACAGCCCGCGCGCGCTGCGCCTTACCAAGCGCCTGCTGCGCGAGGCCCAGCATGGCCGCGCGGGCGATGTGCTCGAACTTTCCGCTGCGTTCCAAGCGATCATCCACGAAACCGCCGACCACAAGGAAGCCGTCAACGCGCTGCTGGAGAAGCGTGCGCCAATGTTCACGGGGGACTGAGGCGTCAGGATTGACAAACACCCCTGCCCCACACCCACCACCCTGCTCATGCTGAGCTTGTCGAAGCATGCCAGCGTGGCGGTTGCGCCGCACACCCTTCGACACGCTCAGGGTGAGCGGGTGTTGGGATGCGGGGAGCCGGATCGCCGCCTCGGATGAGCGCTGAATCCGCCTTCATCGCGGCCTTGCAAGCGCTGGCGACGCACCCTGCGGCGCGCGGCCTCGCCGATGATTGCGCGGTGCTGGAGGTGGGGGGGGAAACGCTCATCCTCACGCATGACATGATGGTTGAAGGGGTCCACTGGCTCGCCGGACAAGACCCCGCAGACGTCGCGTGGAAGCTCGTCGCGGTGAACCTGTCGGACCTTGCCGCCAAGGGGGCGGAGCCGCGGGGCGTACTCCTCGGCTACACCCTAGCCGCCAACAACGCTCGCTTCGCCGAAGGCATCGGCCAAGCCCTCGCCCATTTCGATGTGCCCCTGCTCGGCGGCGATACTGTCGGCGGGGGCGGCGGCGCGCAGGCCATCGGGCTCACCGCGCTGGGCCGCGCCACGCACCGCCCCGTGCCCTCGCGCAGCGGTGCGCAAGTCGGCGACGGCGTGTGGCTCACCGGCCCGCTCGGCGGGGCGATGCTGGGGTTCGAAGCGCTGCGGGACGGAGCCGGCGCAGATACCGCCGCCTTCCGCCGCCCCGTCCCTCGCCTCGCCGAAGGCCGCGCGCTTGCGCCCCTCGTCACCGCGATAATGGACGTGTCCGATGGGCTGCTGCTCGATGCCAGCCGCATGGCGCTGGCCAGCGGCGTGACGATCGCGCTCGATGCCGATGCCATCCCCCTCGCCCCCGCGCTCCCGCCTGAACGCTGCCGCGATGCCTTTAGATGGGGCGATGATTACGAGCTGCTGTTCACGCTGCCCCTCGCCATCGCGCCCCCCGCCCCAGCCTTCCGCATCGGCACGGTGATCGCGCGCGGAGCCGACCCCGTGCTGCTCGATGGCTGTGCGCCGCTGGGACAGCTGGGCTACGAACACACCTGAAAAGGCTTGCACCAAGGGGCAAGCTGGCAGAAGATCATCCTCCAACGCGAAAAATTGACCCGCAAACAGCGGGCTGCGGATCATGGCATCCGCAAAAACAGGGGATGTCCGGATGAGTTTAACTGTCACCGCAATTGTTCTTGGGCTGCTCGCTATTGTCTATGGCTTCGTCACCAGCAGACAAGTCCTCGGCGAGTCCGCCGGTAACGCCAAGATGCAGGAAATCGCCGCCGCCATTCAGGAAGGCGCGCAGGCCTACTTGAAGCGCCAGTATACCGCCATCGCGGTCGTCGGCGTCATTGTCGCGGTCATCGTCGCCTGGGCGCTCGGGCCGATCTCGGCGGCGGGCTTCGTCATCGGAGCGGTGCTTTCGGGCGTCGCCGGGTTTGTCGGCATGAACATCTCTGTCCGCGCCAACGTGCGCACCGCCGCCGCCGCGATGAAAGGCCTGCAAAACGGCCTGACGCTGGCGTTCAACGCCGGCGCGATCACCGGCATGCTCGTGGCGGGCCTCGCCCTCCTCGCCATCGCCGGGCTGTTCTGGTACCTCACCGGCCCGGGCGGCTACACCGTCGGCGGCGAAGACCGCACCGTGGTGCAGGCGCTTACCGCGCTTGCTTTTGGCGCTTCGCTCATCTCGATCTTCGCGCGTCTCGGCGGCGGCATCTTCACCAAAGCGGCCGACGTCGGCGCCGATCTTGTCGGCAAGGTCGAGGCCGGCATCCCTGAGGACGACCCACGCAACCCCGCCGTGATCGCCGACAACGTGGGCGACAACGTCGGCGATTGCGCCGGCATGGCCGCAGACTTGTTCGAGACTTACGTCGTCACTGTCGGTGCCACCATGGTGCTCACCGCGCTCCTCCTCAAATCCGCGCCAAATCTGATGGATCTGATGGCTATGCCGCTGCTCATCGGCGGCGTGTGCATCGTCACCTCGATCATCGGCACCTATTTCGTCCGTCTTGGAGGCGGCAAGAACATCATGGGCGCGATGTACAAGGGCTTCCTCGTCACCGCCGTCCTTTCCGTCCCCGCGATCTGGTGGGCGATCAGCCATTCGCTGGGCGGCGACATGGAAGCCGCCATCGGCGGGCAAGCCTACAACGGCCGCAGCCTGTTCTATTGCGGCCTCGTCGGCCTCATCATCACCGGCCTGATCATCTGGATCACCGAATACTACACTGGCACAAACTACCGCCCGGTCCGCTCCATCGCCAAAGCCTCCGAAACCGGCCACGGCACCAACGTGATCCAGGGCCTCGCCATCAGCCTTGAATCGACCGCCCTTCCTACGCTGGTCATCTGCGCCGGCATCATCATCGCCTTCAAGCTCGCCGGCCTCATGGGCATCGCCTATGCCGCCACCGC
>NZ_CAMBTS010000012.1 GCF_945870625.1 Novosphingobium sp. Chol11
TTCGTTCCTTCGTCACTACGACGAAGCCCCAACACTCCTTAAATCACAACCTCAAATCTGTGCCATTGGTGCTGACGGGGAACAGTCATGGCTGATCTGGGCGGCAAGGATGATCCCTATCACGTCAATGTGGGCCTTCGCATCGTCAACACGCGGCTCTCGGTTGATCAGAACCAGGGAACCGCAAACCCGACCTATTTCGGCACCGACAGCTGGAACGGGGTCCTGCGCGATTTCGCCACGACAACCACTGTCCGCAACTACACCGACTTCCTGCCAAGCATCAACGCTGTCGCCAATGTCGGTGAAGGACAGAAGGTGCGTTTTTCTGCCGCGCGTGTCGTTGCCCGTCAGAACCTGTTTGACCTTGGCCGCGGGTTTGCCACCGATTTCACCCGCAACCCCACCACCGACCTGTTCACCTTCACCAGCGGGAGCCGCGGCAATGCGGCGCTCGAACCCTATCGCGCCAACCAGTTCGACGTGACCTATGAATTCTATTTCGGCCGCCAAGGTTTGATTTCGGTCGGTGGTTTCTGGAAGGAAGTCGACTCGTTCGTGCGGACCGACACGGTGGCGGTGTTCGTGAACGATCAGGCAGGTGGTCGCCTTGGCCCGGTTTCGCAGCCGGTCAATGGCAGCGGCGGAAGAGTTCGCGGCTTCGAAATCGCGGCACAGTACGCTTTCGACTTCGGCCTCGGTTTCAATGCCAACTACACCTTCTCTGACACCAAGACCGACGCAAAGAACGACTTCAGCGACGGGCTGCCGCTGCCCGGTGTCTCGAAGCATTCGTTCAACGGCCAAGTCTACTTCGAAACCGGCGGTGTTTCCGCACGGCTTTCTTACAGTTGGCGCTCGAAGGCCTATCTTGGCAACTTCGGCTTTGGCGACGGCGGTACGACAAGGACCCTTGGCATTTATGGCAGGTCTTACGGACAGCTCGACGGTCAAATCTCTTATGACATCACCAAGAACGTGGGTGTCTTCGTGCAGGGCATCAATCTGGCAAAGGCGGATCAATCTGCTTACCTTCAGTTCCCCGATCTGCCCTTCCGCTATGAAACCGGTGCCCGCCGGATCTATCTGGGCGCAAAGGTCAATTTCTGATCCTCGGCGGCGGGTCCCTCTCCCCCCGCCGCCACCCCTGCCGGAGCGCGCAGGCGCTCCGGCATTTTTGCGGATATGAGCAATGAGTGAGCCTGTCCGTTCGATCATGGTTGTTGGCGGCGGCACCGCTGGCTGGTCGGCTGCGGCCTTGCTGTCGAATGTGCTTGGTCCAACTTGCAAGATCACCCTGATCGAATCGTCAGACATCCCGACTGTCGGCGTGGGTGAGGCCACCATTCCACCGATCTTCGAGTTCCTGCAAAACTGTGGCATCGACGAGGTAGATTTCATTCGCCGCTGTCAGGCGACCTTCAAGCTGGCCATCCGCTTTGACGACTGGCTGCACCGCGGGCACCGCTATTGGCATCCCTTCGGCACATTCGGGATGACCATCAACCAGCGTCCGTTTCATCATTACTGGTGGAAAAACAAGGCGCAGGGCCATGCCGAAACGCTCGCTGACTTCTGCCCCTCGATCGCCTTGGCCGAAGCATGCAAGTTTGTCTTCCCCTCCCCCGATGGCAGTTTCCCCGGCGGCGGCGTCGCCTTTGCGCTGCATTTCGACGCAGGGCTGGTCGCGCAATATCTGCGCGCGCACGCCGAGAAAGCCGGAGTGCAGCGGCTTGATCGCCGCATCAAGGGGGCGACAGTTTCCGCCGACGGGCTCATCACCAGCGTGGTCTGCGACGATGGCGAGGAATTGCAGGCTGATCTCTACATCGATTGCTCGGGCTTTCGCGGGCTGCTGATCGAGGAATCGCTCAAGGCAGGGTATGACGATTGGAGCCACTGGCTGCCCTGCGACCGGGCGGTGGCGGTGCCCAGCGCGCCGCTACCCGGCCGCACGCCCTATACGATCGCGGGCGCGCAGGAGGCTGGCTGGCGCTGGCGCATCCCGCTGCAAAACCGGGTCGGCAACGGCTATGTCTGGAGCAGCAAGTTCACCGACGAAGCGGCCGCCACTGCAACCTTGCTGTCAGTGCTCGATGCCTCGCCGCTGGCCGAGCCGCGCCATCTGCGCTTTACTGCCGGCCACCGCAAGGCCATGTGGATCGGCAATTGCGTGGCGGTCGGGCTTTCGAGCGGGTTCCTCGAACCGCTGGAATCCAACAGCATCCACCTGATCCACACCGCGCTCAACCGGCTGATCGATTATTTCCCGCGCCGCGATTTCGAGCCTTCGCTGGCGCAGGCCTATAACCGCGAAGCGGCGGCGGAATATGCCCATATCCGCGACTTCATCCTGCTCCACTATGTGCCCAACCAGCGCGTCGGTGAGCCGTTCTGGGACTACATGCGCGGGCTGGAGCTGCCGCTGTCGCTCGCTGAGAAGATCGATCTGTTCCAGGCCAGCGGACGGATTGTCTCGCGGCGGCGCGAGCTTTTCGCCGATATCAGCTGGTTCTTCGTCGCCCATGGCATGGGCATCGATGCTGCGCAGTATGATCCGCTGATCGATGCCGCGCCATTCGCAGATGTGCGCGGGATCATCGGTCAGATGCGCGAGGTGATGCAGCGATACCAGGCGGCAGCCCGGTCGCATGACGATATCCTCGCGCTGATGCTCGATCCACGCGAGACAAGGCGGCCCAATTTTGGCTTCCGCCGCGGCGAGATCGGGCGATAAACCGGGTTGCGATCTAGATAGTCATGGGACCACGCGCGATCACGTGGGCGGCGGCGGTCCGGCGGATTCGCGAATGATCAACTTGTGGGCATGCATCCGATCATGAATCGGCTCGTCGCCAGTAAGCTGGGTAAGCAGCATATCGGCCGAACTTGCCGCCATATCGAACACCGGCTGTTGCACCGTGGTCAGGCGCGGCCAAACAATCCGCGACACTTCGGCATCATCGAACCCGGTGATCGAGACATCTCCCGGCACCGAAAGCCCTAGATCGCGCGCCGCCATCAGTACCCCGACGGCCATGTCATCATTTTGCGCCAGGATTGCGGTCGGCCGCGCCGCGCCGGAAAGCAGCGTCTTGGCGGCGGCATAGCCTGAATCGAAGGTGAAATCGCCCTGCTCGATCCAATCGAGCCGCAGTTCCAGCTTGGCCGCGGCAAAAGCCTGCGAATAGCCGATCAGCCGCGCCTCGCTCGAATGATGGGTCGCGTCGCCCTTGATGATCGCGATGGCCCGGTGGCCGAGACCGATGATGTAGGCTGCGGTTTCGCGCGCGGCGGCAACATCGTCGATCAGATTGTTGGGGCCGATATCGAGCAGCCGGGTCGGCGCGATCCGGGCGAAAGGCATGCCGGTCGCGCGCAACCCTTCGAGGATGACCGGATGGTCCGAGGCGGGCGGTGCCAGCACCACGCCGTCCAGCGCGGCCGAGCGCAGCAGGCCGACGACTTCGCCGGCATGCTCGCTGATCGATCGCACGGGAATGACGACAAGGCGGTAACGCTCCGAAGACAGGCGATCGAGCACGCCCTTCTGCAGCTCAACGACATAGCTGGCGCTGGGATTTTCATAGACCAGCCCGATCAGGTAGGACCGCCGACTGACCAGCCCCTGCGCCAACAGGTTTGGGTGATAATTGAGCCGCTTGGCCGCTTCGAGCACGCGTTTCTGGAGATCGGGTTTGACATGCGGTTCGCCGTTCAGGACGCGCGACACGGTCTTGTAGGAGACCCCCGCATCGCGGGCGACATCGACAATCGTCGTTCTTTTTTCAACTTTGGCCACGGCAAACCAGTTTACGCCTCGCACCCACATGTCAATGCCCGGGATGCCGCTGGTCGCGCCGCGATCGCTTGCGGCACGGGTGCCTGCACCGCGCAAAGCCCGGTAGACCGGGAGAGCCCCGGGGCATACGCTGTGTGTCGGATGCGAGCGCATCGCCTGGCCGGAAACCTAGGCTCAAGCTATATTAATTCGCTCCGCGAGATAGCCGTTGGTTGGTTCGGTGGCGGCCCATCAACGCCCGCTACGATCGCTGCGCGTGCGCAAGGTCAAGGCGTGAACCACCAGCCGCCCCGAAATCACTATTTTTCAATTTCTTGGTGTATTTGAGTGGTGGAGCCTAGCGGGATCGAACCGCTGACCTCCTGCATGCCATGCAGGCGCTCTCCCAGCTGAGCTAAGGCCCCACTATCTCAGGCGCAGGTGCCGTGGGAGGCACGCGCTCCGGCAGCATGCCGCCGGGAGCAGCGCCTTTATGCGAGGGCTGTCCGGCTGGCAATAGCATTCTTTGATGCTGCCCGGAAATCACTGGACCGCGCCGTGGGCAAGCCCCCCGGCGCAGTCAGCGATCAGGATTCCTCGTCTTCGCCGTCGTGTCCCGGAACGCCCAGATCATCATCGCCGCCAAGATCGACGTCGTTATCTGGCATATCCGCATCCTCGTCGATATCCAGATCCTCATCGGCAATATCGGCATCGGGGATCGCCTCGACCTTGGCCTTTTGAATTTCTTCGTAGGGGATCGGCTGCTTGGACTTGAGCACCGCATCGGGCGTCCAGGCATATTTGCACTCAACGCAAGTGACCGGCTCGTCGTTGCCCATGTCGTAGAAACGGGTGCCACACTTCGGGCAGCCATGTTTTGCGCCCCATTCTGGCTTGACCATGAAGTATCCTCGAATGTTTGCCCGGTGCGGAAACTGCCCGGACGCCAAGATAATTGCCTAGTTGGTGCTTTATCGCAGGAAACCAAGCGCGGCGCGCGCCTTGCCATAGGCGTTGCCCGCTGTCAAAAGCCCGCGTCATCCCAACCGCACCCGAAAGACCGATTTGTCCGTGAATGCCTCAGATCCCGGCGCGACGCGCCCCCGCCGCTTTGCCGCTGGCGGCCCGCTGTGCGGCCGCATTCGCGTTCCCGGCGACAAATCGATCAGCCACCGCTCGATCATGCTGGGCGCGCTCGCGGTGGGCCGCACGCACGTCACCGGGCTGCTCGAGGGCGAGGATGTGCTTTCCACCGCCGCTGCGATGCGAGCAATGGGCGCGACCATCGCGCGGCTCGATAATGGCACATGGACGATCGACGGGGTGGGCGTGGGCGGGCTGCTTCAGCCGCGCACCGCGCTCGACATGGGCAATTCGGGCACCTCGACGCGGCTGCTGATGGGGCTGGTCGCGAGCCATCCGATCACCGCCACTTTCATCGGCGATGCCAGCCTGTCAGGCCGCCCGATGGGCCGGGTGATCGAACCGCTCTCGCAGATGGGCGCAAGCTTCACCGCCAGCCCGGGGGGGCGCCTGCCGCTCACCTTGCGCGGGATCATGCCCGCAGTGCCCATCACCTACACCCTGCCGGTCGCCTCGGCGCAAGTCAAAAGCGCGGTGCTGCTCGCAGGGCTGAACACGCCGGGCATCACCACGGTGATCGAACCGATACCGACCAGAGACCATTCCGAACGGATGCTGCGCGGCTTCGGCGCCGCGCTCGAGGTTGAGATTGCCAGCAACGGCACGCGCACCATCCACCTCACTGGCGAGGCCGAACTGCGCCCGCAAGTGATCGAGGTGCCCGGCGATCCTTCGTCCGCCGCCTTCTTCGTGGTGGCTGCGTTGCTCGTGCCGGGGTCGGATCTGGTGATCGAGAATGTCGGCCTCAATCCCACCCGCGCCGCGCTGTTCGATGTGCTGCGCGCGATGGGCGGCAGCATCGACGAGATCGATCGGCGCGACGTGGGCGGCGAACCGGCCGCGGATTTGCGCGTGCGCGCCTCGGCGCTGAGCGGCATTGTCGTCGATCCCGCCGCGGTGCCTAGCATGGTCGATGAATTTCCCGTGCTGTTTGTCGCCGCCGCGCTCGCTTCAGGCCGCACCGTGACAACGGGGCTGGAAGAACTGCGCGTCAAGGAAAGCGACCGCATCGCGGTCATGCGCGCCGCGCTGGAGCTGGCCGGCGCGCGCGTGATCGAGACCGAGGACGGGCTGATCATCGATGGCACCGCCGGAGAGCCGCTGGCAGGCACGCCCGAGGGCGCGGAAGTCTCCACCCACCTCGACCACCGCATTGCCATGAGCATGGCCGTGGCGGGGCTTGCCAGCCGCCAGGGCGTGGCGGTGGACGATACCCGCCCGATCGCGACCAGCTTTCCGGTGTTCGAAGCGCTGCTGGCCAGCGCCATGAGCGCTGCGTGATCATCGCTGTCGATGGGCCGACCGCATCGGGCAAGGGCACGATTGCAAAAGCACTGGCCGCGCACTTCGGCTTGCCGCATCTTGACACCGGGCTGCTCTACCGCGCGGTCGGGCACCAGGTGGCGCTGCACGGCGGCGACCCTGACGACGCCGCAGATGCGCTGGCCGCGACGCAGTTTCCCGAAGGTCTACTCGCCGATCCGGCGCTGCGCAGCGAAGTGTGCGGCGGGCTCGCCAGCCAGGTCTCGGTGCACAGCGCGGTGCGCGCCGCGCTGCTCGAGAGGCAACGCGCCTTTGCAGCGCAGCGAGGCGGCGCGGTGCTCGATGGGCGCGACATCGGCACGGTGATCGCTCCAGAGGCTGAAGCCAAGCTGTTTGTCACCGCCAGCGTCGCCGCGCGCGCCCAGCGACGCTGGGCAGAAATGCTGCAGCGCGGAGAGGATGCTGCGCACGAGGCCATCGCAGCCGATCTCGCGGCGCGCGATGCCCGCGATGCCGCGCGCACGGCAGCGCCGCTGCGGCAGGCGGCCGATGCGCTGCTGCTCGATACCTCGGCGTTGAGCCCCGCAGAGGCGATTGCCGCTGCGATCATGCTGGTCGATGGCAAGATTGCGGCGCAAGGGACCGCCCGATGACGACACCGCGCCTCACCATCCGCGCGTTTTCCGATGATCTCGCACCCGCGTTTTACGATATCAACGCCGAATGGATCGAGGCGATGTTCGTGCTCGAACCCGTTGACCGCGAAGTGTTGATGAACCCCCGCGCCAGGATCATCGATACAGGCGGCGCGATCCTGTTCGTCGAGGCCGAGGGGCTTGGTGTTGTCGGTACAGGCGCGCTGCGCCCCGCTAGCGGAAGCGCGTTCGAGCTGACAAAGATGGGCGTAACCGAGACGGCGCGCGGCTTGAAGGCGGGCGAATTCCTGCTTGCGGCGCTGATCGCCCGCGCAGGGCAACTCGGTGCCGATCCGCTCTACCTGCTCACCAACCGCGATTGCGCGGCTGCGATCCACCTTTATGAAAAGCTCGGCTTTGCGCATGATGCTGGGATCATGCAGACGTATGGCGCGCTTTATCAGCGCGCCAATGTGGCGATGGTTTATCGGGGTTTCATGCCGCGCAGCCCCCTCTAAAATCCTTCTGACCGCTGCCGTCCTACTGCATGTGGTAAACGCAAGGGTGGAGAAGGCCGATGGAAATCAACCCAGCCGACAGTGAATTTGTCAGCAAACGCCGCGAAAAGCGGGTTGGTTTCGAGCTTCCGGTGCGCTGCAAGCATGGCATGATCCGGTCAACGGTCATGCTTAAGGACATGACCCCGCGCGGCGCAATGATCACCGGCCTTGAAAAGCTGCGGATTGGCGAAGCGGTAACTTTGTTCCTGCCAAGCCTCGCCCCCAAAACCGCGTTCGTCGTCTGGTCCGAACCGATGACCTCGGGGCTTGAGTTCGAGTGGGCGCTGCACGAGGATGTGTTTGCTGCGCTGGTCGCTGATTATGCCATAGGCCACCTGCAAAAGGCGGAAAGCCGCCCGGTTCGGCACGCCGCCTGAGAAACTGCGGCACGCCGCCTGAAAACCGCCAGAGAAGCTTGCATTCCCCGCCAAACTCGCTAGTTACCCTCGCTCCCGCAGACAGCGCATGATTGCGCCCGCGCGGGAAATCGAAGAAAGCCGGAGGGGCCCCGCAATCGTGCGGATCAGCCAGCGATCGGTTGGAATGCAAAGGACGCCAAGCGCATGGCGCTTTACGAGCATATCTTTTTGGCGCGTCAGGATCTGAGCCAGGCTCAGGTTGACGTGCTCGCCGCCACAGCCACCGAAATCGTCGAAGCAAACCACGGCAAGGTCACCAAGGCCGAGCAGTGGGGTCTGCGTTCGCTGGCTTACAAGATCCAGAAAAACCGCAAGGCGCACTTTGTTCTGCTTAACATCGATGCCCCTCCGGGCGTGATTGCCGAGCTTGAGCGCCAGACCTCGATAAACGAAGACGTGATCCGCTTTCTGAGCGTACGTGTCGACGAGCACGAGGCCGGCCCATCGGCCATGATGCGCAAGAACGACCGCGAGCGCACCCGCCGCCGCGAACGCGAAGGGGAATAATCCATGGCCCGTCCCTTTTTCCGCCGCCGCAAGTCGTGCCCGTTTTCGGGCAAAGGCGCGCCAGCGATCGACTATAAAGACGTGCGCCTGCTGCAAGGCTTCATGTCCGAGCGCGGCAAGATCGTGCCAAGCCGTATCACCGCCGTCTCGGCAAAGAAGCAGCGCGAGCTGGGCCAGGCGATCAAGCGCGCCCGGCACATCGGCCTGCTTCCCTACATCGTGAAGTAAGGAGCGCACCCATGCAGATCATCCTGCTCGAGCGCATTGAGAAGCTCGGCACCATTGGCGACGTTGTGAACGTCAAAGATGGCTATGCCCGCAACTTCCTGTTGCCCAACAAGAAGGCTCTACGCGCCAACGACGCTAACCGCAAGGTTTTCGAAGCCAACCGTGCGCGGATCGAGGCGGACAACGCCAAACGCCGCGAAGAAGCCAGCGGCGAAGCGGCCAATGTGGAAGGCCGCGAGGTCGTCCTCATCCGCGCCTCGTCGAACTCGGGCCAGCTTTACGGTTCGGTTTCGGTCCGCGATATCGTCGATTCGCTGGTTGAACAGGGCGCCAAGGTCAACAAGTCGATGATCGTGCTCGAACGCCCGATCAAGGCGATCGGCGTTTCGACCGTCAAGGTTTCGCTTCACCCCGAAGTCGTCGTTACGGTCAAGGTCAACGTGGCCCGTTCGCCTGATGAAGCCGCGCTGCAATCGCAGGGCGTCGATGTCATGTCGGCCATGTTTGATAACGAGGAAGGCGGCTTCACCGAAGCCTATGATCCCAATGCAGAACCGGGCGAAATCCCGGCCGACCTGCTGGATGCAGAGCCAGAGGCCGCAGCAGAAGCCTGATCGGCTTTTCGCGGTCAACGCAGTTCATAAAGGGGCGTCCGCAAGCGGGCGCCCCTTTTTCGTGCGGCAAGATCGCGTTTGTCAGCCCGGGACTTAAGGGCCTATGATCGGCAAAATTGGTTTGGGGACAATGATGAACGCAAAACATGGTATCGCGCTGGCCGCATTGCTGGCCGCATTCGCGCCGCATGGTGCGCAGGCAAAGGCCACGGCACAGGCGGCCAAGGTGATCATCGAGCGGGACGAATGGGGCATCGCGCACATCTCCGGCGCGACCGATGCCGATGCGGTTTACGGCATGATCTATGCGCAGGCGCAGGATGATTTCCCCCGCATCGAGCAAAACTATCTGGTCAGCTTGGGCCGGCTAGCCGAGGCGGAAGGCGAAGCGGCGCTGTGGCAGGACTTGCGCCAGCGGCTGTTCATCGATCCGGCCAGGCTGAAGGCGGACTATGCGCGCAGTCCGGTCTGGCTGCGCGCGCTGATGACCGCATGGGCCGCGGGGCTCAACGCCTATCTCACAGACCATCCTGAAGTGCGCCCGCGCGTGATCACCCGGTTTGAGCCGTGGATGGCCCTGAGCTTCACCGAAGGCAGCATCGGCGGCGATATCGAGCGGGTGCCGCTCTCGCAGCTCGAAGCGTTTTACGGCAAGCGCACGGTGGCGATGACCGCTGACGAACGCGGGCTGATCATGCGCGAGCCGCTCGGCTCCAACGGCATCGCCATCGCCCCGTCGCACACCGCCGATGGCAAAGCGCTGCTGCTGATCAATCCGCACACCAGCTTCTTCTTCCGCGCCGAACAGCAAGTGACCAGCCGGGAGGGCCTCAATGCCTACGGCGCGGCGACCTGGGGCCAATTTTTCATCTACCAGGGCTTCAACGCCAACGCGGGCTGGATGCACACCTCCAGCGGGGTCGACAATGTCGACGAATTTGCCGAAACGCTGGACGCGGGTCCTGATGGCAAGCCCGGCTATCGTTATGGCGACAAAGTGCGCACACTGCGCAAAACCGCGATCACGCTCAAAGTGCGCCAAGCCGATGGTTCGCAGGCCAGCCGCACCTTCACGACGTATGCCAGCCACCACGGCCCGATCGTGCGCGAAGAGGGCGGCAAGTGGATCGCCTTCGCGCTGATGAACCGGCCGATCGCGGCGCTGGAGCAGAGCTTTTTGCGCACCAAGACGCGCGATCTGGCCAGCTTCCTCAAAGTCGCTGCGCTTCAGGCCAATTCCTCGAACGACACGCTGTTTGCCGACAGCAAAGGCAATACCGCCTATCTCCACCCGCAGTTCGTGCCGATCCGCGACCCCCGCTTCAATTGGCAGGCCCCGGTCGACGGCAGCGATCCGGAGGCGGAGTGGAAAGGGCTGCACACCATCGCCAGCCTGCCCAATGTGATCAATCCGGCCAATGGCTGGGTGTTCAATGTCAACGACGCACCGTGGAATGCCGCCGGGCCAGACAGCCCGCGCGCCGCCGACTATCCCGCTTACATGGACGAGGCGGGCACCAACGCGCGCACGCCCCATGCCAAGACGGTGCTCGGCGCCCGCCGCGATTTCACGCTCGATCGGCTGCTGGGCGCGGCTTATGATCCCGCCCTGCCCGCGTTCGACCGGTTGCTGCCCGCGCTGATCGCGGCGCACGAGGCCGCGCCAGATCCGGCGCACGACGCGCCGGTCGCGCTGCTCAAAGGCTGGGACCGCCGCTGGAGCCTCAACTCCACCGCCACCACGCTGGCGATAACGTGGGCCGAGACGCTCTGGGCCAACGTCGCCGAAGATGCGGCCAAGGCGAATGTCCCAGTCTATGACTGGATGGCCACCCGCGCCAGCGACACCCAGCGCCTCGCCGCGCTCGGCGAGGCCGCCGCAAAGCTCAAGGCCGATTTTGGCGACTGGCAGGTGCCGTGGGGTGAAATCAACCGCTATCAGCGCAACGACAGCGCGATCAAACAAACCTTCAACGATGCAAGGCCCAGCACGCCAATCCCGTTTACCAGCGCCCAATGGGGCTCGCTCGCCGCGTTCGGCGCATCGCGCTATCCGGGCACGAAGCGCACTTACGGCACCTATGGCAACAGCTTCGTCGCGGTGGTCGAGTTCGGACCACGGGTGAAAGCCCGCGCAATCAGCATCGGCGGAGAGAACAGCGACCCGGCCTCGCCGCACTTTGCCGACCAGGTGGACCGCTATGCGCGCGGCGACTTGCGCCCGGTGCATTTCTACCCGGACGAACTGGCAGGCCACATCACCTCGCGTCAGGAGCTGGTGCGGCGGCGCTGATCCGAGAGACTAAGTTGACATAGTTGACACAGTCCTGAGAGAAAACTCAGGGGGCGGGGCGGGCCGCGTTTCGCGTTGTAATTAAAGGCATTTTCGCCGAACCGCCCTGCCCGCACGTTCCTACAAGGAAAGCAGCCTGTTGGAGAGACCCTAAAGGCACAGCGCCGCCCCTCCCCAGCGGGCAGGCGATGCAGCCATGCGGGCGGAGGACGGGAAGACGGCGTGGGACGAGGTATCCACGGTTCAAAGAGCGATGCGCGCTATGCCGGGAAGGCGGCATGTAGGAAAATGGTTTTTGCCTCGGCGGCTGGGGATGCGCGCTGGGCGCGGTGCGGGTGAGACTCCGGCGATTTGGGGATAGCGTACCTGTCTCCGCGATGGCTCGCCGGCCCGGCGCTGCGGCTACTGCCGATCATCTGGCGCGGTGGGCTGGGTACGGCGGCGCAAGCGAATAAGAGGGACGAGATTTAGTGGTTATTGCACCTGCTAATGTTACTCGTTGCAGGTCGGCAAACTGGGTACGATATTTTGTTGGTTTCATAAGCTGATAGCAAAATTTCCCACCAGAATCGTACTATCTCCGGAAAATCTAGTCACGGAGTTGTCAATTTATTCGGCGATTCTATATGCCAGAAATTTTCTACAGATTACCTTTGTCACCGCAGCGTCGAGGGAAAGAACATGAGCTTTGTCCAAATTGCGAGCTGGAACATTGAGCATCTGAGTGGCTCTTCGAGGTCTGATCGTCGACAAAGTGCGTATGCTCTGGCCGATCACATTGAGATGTCTGGTGTTGATGTAATGGCGCTTCAGGAAGTATACGTTACAGCCCACGACGAAGAAATTAGTATTTTTGAAGAATCTCCACCGATTAAGATTGCGACTGATGGGGCGAGACGAAATTCGGATCTCGACACAGTTTGCTATTTGCTCGAAGAGCATCTTGATGAGAAATGGAAATATCTACTTCTGCCGAACAAGAATGCAGGAGACACTTCGCAGATTTGTGGTTTTATTTGGAATACTAACAAATTAACACTCTCTGATGTGAAGGTGTTGAACGTTTCTCACAAAGACGGTGATGATAACCTTTGGGATCGCAAGCCTCACGTCTTGCGATTCACTTCGGAGATCAAGGTATTTCGCCGCGATGCCAATGGCAATTGGCAAGAGCTAGATGAGAAAAGAAGCTTTTCCCTGGTACCACTTCACATGAAGTCGAACTACGGCGGCGTCACAAAAAACAGACGTGTCCGAGCAAAAGAAGCCTTATCGCTATGCGCCGCAATAGATGATTTGAGAGATTCCATCGACCCCTCGATCATTATGATCGGCGATACAAACATTCTTAATAATGCCGAACCTGCGATCGAAACATTTTTGACACGTGGTTTCCGAGATCTGAACAATAATGATGCAACAACATACTGGAGCGCTCAATACGCCGAGGCTCCTTTTGATCGCGCTTTTGTTGCCATGGATCGTGACGAGTTGAAGTATACCCGCCAATATGTTCTACGTTCATCCGACCTGACAGCACATGATCGATTCCTGTCAGATCACTATATGATCAAAATTAGTATCAAAGACTACGTTGATGACGCCGATACGCGCTAACGCCCTTAGCTTCCAAGCGCGAACTATTGCGGCAGCGTCAAAACTACTGCGACTGTGCGAACGGCGCTCCGTCGAATAACCAACAGTCTTGTCACCGCAGCGCCGATTAGCGCCTTTCGTGCGCGCGTCCCATTTGCCTCCCCCTCCACCACCCTGCGGGCGGTCCCCCTCCCCGTTCCGGGGAGGATTTGGTTCTGGGTTGCAAGGGTTGTGGCAATTGCTCGCCGGGGGCTGCTCTTCTTTGGTGGTTGCCTGGCCGGACCGGGGCCCCGGCCTGCGCCGGGCCGCAGGGAGGGTATCAGAAGCGGATGCCGACCCCGGCGAGGGCCTGGTTGCGGTTGATGCGGTTGCCGTAGTCTGAATAGCGATATTCGATTTTGGCGTAGAAGCGCTCGTCGAAGCCGTGTTCGAGGCCCACGCCGGCGCGGATGCCGTCGCGGTTTTGCGAGTTGAGCCCGGTGCGCGGGCCGCGATTCATCTGGAACGATGATGTCAGCCGCACATTGCTGTATCCGGCCAGCGCATAGAGCCGCGTGCGCCCGGTGCCGAGATTGACGCCGAGGCGGGCGTTCGCGCTGAGATCGCGCCCGGTGCGCAGGCAGGATTCAAAGATGCCCGGCGCGACAAAAGCAACCAGCGGATTGACCTGACAACGCGAGCCCGTGCTGAAATCGGCATTGGCTTCGAGACCAACGAAAACCTGCTTCCCGACCGGCTGGTCATAGCCGATGCCAAAGCCGTAGACGCCGCCCTCGACCGGCCTGAAGGTCGAGTCCGACGGGCTGAAAAAGCTTTGGTTCGAGAGGCGATCGTAACCGCCGTGGATTTCGGCGCGCAGGCCCTCTGCCTGGGCAGCGCCTGGGCAAGCGAGCGAAATGATCACGGAAAGGATCATGGCAAGACTGGGACGACACAGCTGCATTGTTCCCTCCCCGGGAAGATTGGTGGCGACGACATGATCACCGTGACTGTAAACGCGCCTGCGTCGATGATCCTTTCCCTTGGCACGCAAATCACGCCTCACCGGAAGACAGCGATTGCTTCCTGCGGCCGGACTGGCGCCCGGCCTGCGCCGGGGCGCGGGGGCTGACTCTCTAGAGCCCTGCCAGCCGGGCGCTGTCGTCCCAGAGTTTGGCGCAGGCGGCGGCGTCTTGCGCAAGGGCGGAGGGGGCCATCGCGATGCACCTGCCGCCGCGCATTGCCCAATAAGTGCCGCGCTCGCTCGCATGGGCGGCGCTGAGCGCGAGATCGGCGTGGGCGCGGCCCGAGGCGGCGACGGTGCTGGTGCGGTCGCGCTTCATGGTGAGCGGGATGATCTTGCCCGCCGCCCACGCAATCCACGCCGGGTTGTCGCGGCCCAGCCGGGTGCCGGGGACATAGCCAGGATCGAACGCCATGGTGCTGAACTCTGGATGGCGCACGGCCAGTTCGCGCGCAGTCATGATGTTGCAGAGTTTGGACGAGGAATAGGCGCGAAAGCCCGCGTTGCGCGGGGATTTTTCAGGGTTGGGGTCGCGGTCTGGGAACGCCAGCCAATCGGCCTGCGCGTGGCACGGCGGGGTGACGATGGACTTTTCCGCAGGATCATGCGTGCCGCTGCCGGTCAGGATCACCCGCGCTCCAGGCGCGAGCACGGGAAGCAGCAGCCGGATCAACAAATAATGCGACAGGTGATTGACCGCAAACGTGCGCTCGAAGCCTTCGCTGGTCGGTTCGAGGCTGGTGAATTGCAGCCCGCCATTGCACACCAGCGCACCGACTTGCGGGCCTGCGGCAACGGTTTCCGCAAAGGCGCGCACCGAGGCCAGCGAAGCCAGATCGAGCTCAAGCATCTCGGCGGCAAAGCCGGGCGCGCGGCCGGCTGCGCCGCGCGCGCCGACGACTAGCTGCGCGCCTGCCTCGGCCATATGCCGCGCCGCGACTTGGCCGAACCCGGCGGTTGCCCCTGTCATGATGATCCGCATCGCCGCCGCTTTCGGTTGGATATAGCGGGCAAAGGTTAGTGAAATAGATTTTTATTTGCAACTCAATATGCGGCGCCGAGAAAATCGGCCAACGCGAGCCCCATTGCGGGTTCGGTGACGCAGCTCATGTGGCCGCCGGGAATGACCGCGCGGCGGGCATGGGGCAGCGCATCGACCAACCGGTCGGGGTTGCCATTGTCGGTATCTTCCGCGCCGCACAGGACGAGCGTGGGCATGGTGAGCGCGGCCAGTTCGGCGGGGTCGGTATCGGCGTTGGTGCCCAGCAGCAGGCGCAGCGCGTCGTGGTCGAGCGCCATCGTTTTCAGGAATGCTTGCGCGAAATACGCGGGATCGCCGCGCGGGATGGTGCCGAAGCGGTCTAGCACATCGAGAAAGAAATCGCGCCGCCGCGACCATCCGGCGAGGCCTTCGAGCCCCATGCCCGCCAGCACCAGCCGCCTAGGCGCGAGGCCCGCGAGCACGCCGCGCGTGGCGGTGCGCGCGCCAAGCGAAAAGCCGACGAGATCGTAGTCGGTGAGGCCAAGGTGCGCCACCAGCGCTTCCAGATCGCGCGCCAGCACATCGCGCGGGTAGGCTGCGGGGTCCTGCGGCGCGGCGCTTTGGCCGTGGGCGCGCAAGTCTGGCATCAGGCACTCGAAGCCCGCTTCGGCCAGCCTTGCCGCAGTGCCATATTTGACCCAATTGACCTGCGCCGAGGAAAACAGCCCGTGCAGCAGGATCACCGGCCTGCCCTCATCAGGCCCTTTGGCCCCCAGCCGGTGCAAAGCCAGCGGCGTGCCGCCAAAGCCGGCAAATGTCTCTGAAGTCAGCAGCTTGTCAGCCTTTCTTCAGATGGCGGCGGCCAAGCAGCTCGGCGATCTGCACCGCATTGAGCGCGGCGCCTTTGCGCAAGTTGTCTGACACGCACCACAGCACCAGCCCGTTGTCCACCGTGGGGTCTTCGCGCACGCGGCTGACATAGGTGGCGAAATCGCCGACGCATTCGATGGGGGTGACATAGCCGCCATCCTCGCGCTTATCGATCAGCATGATGCCGGGGGCCTCGCGCAGGATATCCTGCGCCTCGGTGGCCGAAATCTCGTTTTCGAACTCGATGTTGATCGCCTCGGAATGGCCGACGAACACGGGGACGCGCACGCATGTGGCCACGACCTTGATCTTGGGATCGAGGATCTTCTTGGTTTCGACCACCATCTTCCATTCTTCCTTGGTGAAGCCATCATCAAGGAACACGTCGATATGCGGGATCACGTTGAAGGCGATCTGCTTGGTGAACTTGGTGACCGACACCTCGTCGCCGACGAAAATCGCGCGGCTTTGCTCGAACAGCTCGTCCATGCCTTCCTTGCCCGCGCCAGAGACCGACTGGTAGGTCGAGACGACGACGCGCGTGATCTTGGCGGCATCGTGCAAGGGCTTCAGCGCCACGACCATCTGCGCGGTCGAGCAATTGGGATTGGCGATGATGTTGCGCTTTTTGTAGCCGTCGATCGCCTCGGGGTTCACCTCGGGCACGATGAGCGGCACATCGGGATCCATGCGGTAAAGCGAGGAATTGTCGATCACGACGCAGCCGGCCGCCGCCGCCTTTGGCGCATAGATCTTGGTCGGGCCGGAGCCGGCGGCGAACAGCGCGATGTCCCAGCCCGCGAAATCGAAGTTTTCGACATTCTGCACTTTGAGCATGCGGCCGGTGTCGCCGTATTCGATGGTCAGCCCCTGCGAGCGCGGGCTTGCGACCACCGCCACTTCATCGGCGGGAAACTCCCGCTCGGCGAGGATGTTGAGCATCTCGCGGCCGACATTGCCGGTCGCGCCCACGACCACTACCCGGTAACCCATTCCTTGGAACTCCACTCTCCTGCCGATGGCAGTTTGAACCGAGCTTAGTAGCCGATTGCCGCGCCATGCCCAAGTGCCTTTTGCAGGGACAGCCTCGCGGCTCGGCGCAACATTCCGAAATAAGACAAAGGCATTACAGCAATCATCTAAAACTAAACGCCCGGTGAACGCAATGTTCAGCGAATGCCAATTGCGAATCACTTATCAAGTCCGAGGGCGCAGCCCAGCAACCAGATAAAAGGAAGAAACCAATGGCTATTCGTTATGGTACTGACCTTGCAAACCGGATTTTTGGAACAGAATCTGCCGATTTTCTTTATGGCTATGCAGCAGGCCGCAAGTCATTCGACATCGGCAACGACTTTATTGATGGCGGCAAAGGCAATGACTTCATCGATGGGGCCGGCGGCAACGATCGTCTGTTTGGCGGCGAAGGTGATGATATAGTGTATGGTGGGCGGGGCGATGACTACATCGACGGTGGCAAGGATGATGACCGCCTGTTTGGCGAAGACGGCAACGACACCATGCTGGGCGGCGAAGGGAATGACCGCATTTCGGGCGGCAACGGCGCGGATCGCTTGTTCGGCAATGATGGCGACGATACGCTGTTCGGCGATGCAGGGAATGACCTATTGCAAGGCGATTTCGGAAGCGACACGCTTGATGGCGGGATCGGCAACGACACGCTGCTGGGCGGTGCCGACACCGATACCTTGCGCGGCGGCCTTGGCAATGACTCGCTAACCGGCGGCATCGGCCAGGACTTTCTCTCGGGCGGGGCTGGTTCGGATGTCTTCGTATTCCGCGGCCAATGGGACTTCGACACGGTCACAGACTTCCAGAACGGCTTCGACAAGCTCGATCTGCGCGGCAACGGGCTGAGCTTCCGGACACTGAACTTCGAGATGACCGATGCCGACAGCGATGGCAACACCGATGACCTTTTGATCAAGACAGACGTCGGCTCGGCGGGCGAGATCGCCCTGCTGAACACCAACATGGCTGTGATCGACGCAGGCGATTTCTTCTTCTGATCCTGCCGACCTGACGAGGCTCCGGAAGCAGCGTATCCGCGCTGCTCCCGGAGCTTTTCACTTGCCGCTGCCCGCGCCGTGGCGATCGAGGAAGCGGAACATTGTTTCGTAGAGATGCTTGCTCACTTTGGGCCCGCTGATGCGGTGGGTGAAGCCGGGATAGAGCATCATCTCGAACGGCACTGCCTCGGCCTGCAGCTTGGCGACGAGCGCGGTGGTATTTTCGAATACCACGTTATCATCGGCCATGCCGTGGATCACCAGCAGCGGGTCGCTGATCTTGCCGGTATCGGCGAGCGCGTTCGAGGCCTCGTACACCTTCGGTTCCTTGTTCGGATCGCCGAGATAGCGCTCGGTGTAGTGCGTGTCATAAAGCTGCCAGCGCGTGACCGGGGCGACCGCGATACCCGCCGCATAAGCCCCCGGATTGGCCTGCAGCATCTTGATCGTCATGTAGCCGCCATAAGACCAGCCGAACGTGCTGACCCGCTTTGGATCGACAAAATCGAGCGATTTGAGATAGTCCGCGCCGACCAGCTGATCGGCCACTTCGACACTGCCCATCGCGCGCGAAATCGCGGTTTCGAAGGCCACGCCGCGATTGTCCGAACCGCGCCCGTCGATGGCGAAATAGATGTAGCCCTTGTCGACAATCGCCTGCGCCAGCGCGCCCTGCCAGCCGCGTTGGACGACTTGCGCATGCGGCCCGCCATAGTGGTAGGTGAACGCCGGATAGCGCTTGCCCGGTTCGAGCGGCGGGGTGAGCATCATCCAGTGAAGCGCAGTGCCGTCGGCCGCGCTCAAGGTGCCGAATTGCGCCGCGCGGTGGCTGGCTAGATAAGGCGCATAGGGGTGCTTGCCCTCGACCCGGTTCTCCTCGATCCACGAAAGCCGCTCGCCCGCGCTATCGGCCAGATAGGATTGCGGCGGCTGGTTGTCTGCGCTGCGCGTGACCACGAGGGTCTGGCCCTTGCGGTCCATTGCGGCAGAATTGGCGAAGGCGAGATCGGTCAGCCGTTCGATCTTTTCAGGGGCTTTGAGATCGAGCGCATAGACCTGGGGCGCGAGCACATCGTCGCGGGTGGCAGTGAAGGTTACGCGCCCGGCCTTTTCGTCAATCCCGACAAGGCTGGTGACAACCCACGGACCCTTGGTCAATTGCTGCCACGCGCCATCATCCAAGCGATAGAGATGGGCAAAGCCGTCGCGCTCCGAAAGCCAGATCAGGCTGCCATCCTTGAGGAAGCGATAGCTGTTCGACAGGTTGATCCAGCCCTTTGGCGCAGCGCGTTCGGAAAACAGCACGGTGGACTTGCCTGTGGCCGGATCGACGGCGAGCATATCGAGCACGGTCTGCGCGCGGTTCTCGCGCTGGATATAGAGCGTCTTGCCATCGGGCGCCCAATCGGCGCGGGCGAGGTAGATGTCCTTATCCGGCCCCAGATCGACCTGAACACGCGCGCTGCCGTCGCTGGAGATCACCCACAGCGAGACTTGCGCATTGGCGCTGCCGGCGATGGGATAGCGCTGGTCGAAGGTCTTGGTGCCATCGGCGCCGATCGCCGCGCGGGTGACGATGCCGACTCCGGCCTCATCGAACCGCTCCACGGCCAGGCGGCTTTCATCGGGTGCCCACCAGAAGCCCTTGAACCGGTCCATTTCCTCTTGCGCAACGAACTCCGCCTCGCCCCAATGAACCGTCCCTGCGGTTTCGGCAGGCGTGATGGCTTGCGGCAGGCTGCTGCCATCGACCGGACCGACATGGAGCCGTGCATCGCGCACAAAGGCGATATGCTGGCCCTTTGGTCCGAGCTCGGGATTGAGCTCGCCGCCTTTGGTCCCTGCGATCTTGCGCGAAGTGCCTTCCAGCCCGGCGAGGAACAGATCGCCATCGACCGGCACCAGCAAGGCCTTGCTGTCCGCCGTCCATTCGTAGCTGACGATACCTTTGAGATCGCCGATGCGCTGGCGCTCGCGCTGCATCTTTTCGGCTTCGGACAGTGCGCGGCCCGAGGCGAGCTTCAGCGAATCGACCAGCATGCGCCAACCGCCCTGCCCGCTATTGGCTTTGCGATCGAAGCCCCACAGGTCATAGCGCTCACGGTCGTCCGCGCGCGCGCGCAGAACAGTGACAAAGCGGCCATCGGGCGAGAGCTTAACCGCGCGCGGCACTGCACCGGCAAGGCCGGGGCTGGCGAACACGCGTTCGAGCGAAAGGGTTTGCGGCGGTGCCGGGACCATTACCGGCTCCTTCGCGCGGACAGGCGCGCTAACGGCGAGCGCGCAAAGGACAAGCAAGCGGGCGGCATGGCGCATGGCAATTCACATATCCCCAAATGGAAAAAGCGCCCCGGCAGATGTGCCAGGGCGCCTTTTCGAACACGGTGTGCGTGGTCTGTGGCTTGTGCCCTGACTTAGCTGGCCGGCTTTACCATTTTGCGCTCGGCAATACGCGCCGATTTGCCGGTGCGGCCGCGCAGATAGTACAGCTTGGCACGGCGCACGACGCCGCGGCGGACCACGGTGATGCTGTCGATGTTGGGCGAATAGAGCGGGAATACGCGCTCGACGCCTTCGCCGAACGAGATTTTGCGCACGGTGAAGTTCGAGCCGAGGCCCCGGTTCGAACGCGCGATGCACACGCCTTCGTAGGCCTGAACGCGGGTGCGCTCGCCTTCGACCACGCGCACGCCGATGCGCACGGTATCGCCCGCACGGAATGCCGGGATTTCCTTCTTCGCCTTGAATTCGGCGATGGCTTCAGCCTCAAGCTGCTGAATGAGGTTCATGGTCTAATCGTCCTGCACTTCATGCTGCGCGCCAGAGGCAGACTGGACCCGAGCGCCGATGTGGCGCTCCCAAAGATCCGGCCTGCGTGACCGTGTATCGGCTTCCGAACGGCGTTTCCGCCATTCCGCGATTTTCGCATGATCCCCCGATCGCAGCACTTCGGGGATCGTGCGCCCTTCCCATTCGCTGGGCCGAGTGTAGTGCGGATACTCGATGAGGCCGTTCTCGAACGACTCCTCAGTACCACTCGAGGCCGCGCCCATTACGCCGGGAAGCAGCCGAATGCAAGCATCGAGAAGCATGAGCGCCGCAGGTTCCCCGCCGCTGAGCACAATGTCACCGATAGAGACTTCCTCGATGCCGCGCGCTGCGAAAATGCGCTCGTCGAAGCCTTCGAAGCGGCCGCACAGCAGGATGATGCCGGGACCGCACGCGAGTTCGCGCACGCAGGCCTGCGTGAGCGGCTTCCCGCGCGGGGTGAGCGCGATAACGGGGCGTTCATTCCTCCCCGAGCTTGTCTCGTGGAGGGGGACCGCTGCCGGAGGCAGAGGTGGAGGGGAACATGTCGCTATCACCCCTCCACCACCCTGCGGGCGGCCCCCCTCCCCGAGCGAGCTCGGGGAGGAACTTTGCCGCGCATGATCAACCGCCGCCGCCAGCACATCGACGCGCAGCACCATCCCCGCCCCGCCGCCAGCAGGCGTATCATCCACCGTGCGGTGCTTGTCGGCGGCAAAATCGCGGATCTGGACGGCCTCGAGCGCCCACGTCCCCGCCTCCAGCGCCCGGCCGGCGAGGCTGACGCCGAGCGGGCCGGGGAACATTTCGGGGTAGAGCGTGAGGACGGTAGCGTGGAAGGTCATGTTTTCTTGCGCAAAAATGTAAAAGTCGCCGCAGAAATCGGCAATCCGATAACTATGCTGACAAAGGTGTAAAACGCGATTGCCCCGGCGATAACGAGCATGGTCATTCCATCGACGTCTATCGAGTCTTTTGAACTTGGAGCCATCTGAATCCAGATTAGTGAGATTGGATAAAGCAGCAGAAGCAGGCTGGGTATGATCAAACCACAGCACAACGTAAGCCTTCTCGTCGAAGCTTTTGCGAACAACTTATCGGCAAGCAGGCAGGCCAGAATCGTAAGCAACACGACGGCAGTGACGAATGCAAAGAGAAAACCCATTAAGCCGTCCAGCTCTCAACCTTGAGCCCCGGCACATCGGCGAAGTCCGATTCATTGTCCGTCACAACAATCAAACCATACGACAGCGCATGCGCAGCGATCAGCCGGTCGTAGCTCGCGCGCTTGAAAGGCAGGGTCGCGTAAGTCTGCGCCGCCTTGAAATCGAAATCGAGCACCGGGACTTCCTCGACGAAGGCGCGGAGTTGCTCGGTTGCCGATGGCTTCTCGTTCACCGAGCCATAGGCAACCTCGGCGTAGCAGATCGCGGACGTCACGATCTCGCCCGCCTCGCACTGTGACGCGCGGGCATAGACGCCCTCGTCGTTGTTCATGACCAGCGCGATGATGACATTGCTGTCGAGAAGGTACTTCACGGCTTGTCCTGCGGCTTGCCAATGGCACGCAGCGGACGATCCTCGAAAACGCGGTCCTCGGGCAGGATCGGCTTGAGGTTTGTGGCAGATCCCGCCACCTTGGCGATGTTGAACATGCGGCGCGGCTGCTCGACAGGCTCATAGGAGAGGAACTGCCCGTCGTCGACCATAAGCTCCATCTCCATTCCGGCTGCAAGCTTGGTTCCGGCAGGAATACGAACCGCCAGCGAGTTACCCGACTTGAAAATTTTGGTCCGGTGGCGTTGCTTGTCGATGGTTTTCAGCCAAGGTGCCGAGCCGAAGACACGCCCCAAAGCAAACTTCCTGCGATCTTCGGCGACGTTGTCGTCCTTTGCCATCATAGCTTCCGTATATACGCAATGTGTATACGATCGGACTGTCTGGATCAATCCTTGCCCTCGAACGTATAGCTCAGCGCCTGCAAGGTGATCGGCTTGGTCGGGGCGAGGAGGACTTCGCCCTCGATGCGGCCTTTCTCGCATTTCCACGTGAACGTGCCGCTCATCGCACCCTCGGCGGAGATGGGCGCGCCAGTGTCGCATGACCCTGCTTGCGCCTTGGTTTCCGCCAATACTTTGGCCCAGTTTGCCGCCGTGCGGTCCATCGGGAAGTTCATCGCGACGCGGCCCGCCAAAGAATCGGTGTTGCCCGCTGCCCAGACGGTCTGTGCGGCGCTGTAGAAGCTCGCGAGGTCGGCGGAGACCGGCTCGGCGCGCTTCACCAGCACGCCTTTGGCGCGCAGCAGCGCGGCGATGTCCCACACCGGCTGGCTGGGGCCGGCATAAGTCCGGTTGGTGAGCGCGAAGAGCGCGGCACCGTATTCGGGCAGCACCATCACGTGGCTGCCATAGCCGGGATAGCCGCCGCCGTGAGCAAGCACGGTGCCATAATCGCAATCACCGATCACGCGCCAACCCATGCCATAGGACACCGTGCCGGGGCACTGATCCGCGCCGCCCGTCGCAGGGCGACGGAAAACGGCGGCGTTGTTCACGCCGCGGATTACTTGCCGCACCGTGCCGCGCTTCACCGGGCCCACCTCCGCCCCGTCGCGCGGGGGCCAGGCGGAGAGGACGAAGGCGAGCCATTTGGCGTAGTCGGCGGCGCTGACTTCGAGGCCGCCCATCGCGTTGAACGCGCCGTCCTTCATCGTCGGTTCTTCGGCCCAAGCCCCGTTTTCCCAGCGATAGCCGATGGCGCGCTTGTCCTTGGGGTGGGCGAGCACATCGTAGCCGGTGGCGCTCATGCCGAGCGGGGCCAGCAACGTCTTTTCGACATAGGCGCGATAGGGCGATTTGGTGATATTGGCGATCACCCGGCCGAGGATGGCATAGCCCAGGTTGGCATATTCGTGGCGCATTTCGGGCGCTTTGGTGAAGGGCACGCCCGCCTTGAGCAGCGCGGTGAAGACGGTTTGCGAGAGCACCTGCTGACGGTCGCCCCACGGATCGTCGGTGACGAAGCCGGCGCTGTGGGTGAGCAGATCGCGGATCGTGATGCGCGGCGAATCACTGGTGGGATAAGTCCAGCCGCGCATTTCGGGGACATAGCGGTCTGCCGGATCATCGAGCGCGAGGCGGCCCTCATCGCGCAGCCGCAAGATCGACATCGCGGTGAATGCCTTGGTCATCGAAGCGATGCGGAACAGGCTATCTGGCCCGGCCGGGCGCTTGACGACCAGATCCAGCACGCCCGCGCCCTTTACATACGCAAGCTTGCCATCCTTGACGACGCCGAAGACCATGCCCGGGATGTGGTTTTCGGCCATCCACTGGGCGAGGATGGCATCGATATCGGGATCGAGCGCGGCGATCTCAGGCGCGGTTTGCGCGCGCAACGGGGCTGCGATGCCCAAGCCCAGAACCACCAACAGACCTAACCAGCGCCGCATGCCCTATCTCCCGACCCGTGAGGCCGCAGGGTGCAGCAAGCGTGCGGCGCAGGGCAAGCGGTTTGTGAGCCGCTCAGCCCCCGCAGCCGCCGCACCCACCGCCGCCGCAGCCGCTGCCGCCATCGCCGCCGCTGCTGCCGCTATCGCCGCCGCCGTTGGCGGCGCGCATGCGGTGAAAGTCAGAGAGATAGGAGCCTGCCAGCACCGAGGTGCCGAATAGCGCGACCGCGAGCGCGGCTTCATCGGTCGGCGCGGCGCGGCGCAGGCGGGCGGCCTGCGCGCGGGCCGTGGCCACGGCCTGCTGCCCCGCGCGCGTGCGGCGGTCGTGCACGGCAAAGCGCAGCAAGGCCGCGATCGCCGTCAGCACCAACAGCACGCTGAGGTAGTCGACCGGGCGATCGCGCATGGTCCCGATGATCCATTTGGCCGCGCCGAAAGCAAAGAGCAGCAGCAGCGGCGCGGATTGCAGCAGGCGCAATTGCAGCGTGGTCGCGCCGTCGAGCAGCAGCCCTTTTGCCTCCAGCTGCCGCTCGCTTGCCTCGGCCGGGCCTGCCAGCGCCTCGGTCACGTGTTTCCACGTCACCGGCGAAGGCATCGCGACGATGCGCCGCTCGGCCAGCGTGCCGCCGCCGCGCTGGTCGCGGATGCGCAGGCCGAGCGTTCCCTCGACCGTCGCCCGGCCTGCGCTTAGCAGCCGCACCGCGACCGCCTCGGCAAAGCGGTCGCGCCCGCCGGCCAGCAGCGCGAGCTCGTCTTCATCGGCGGGCCGCGCCGCGCGGCCATCGGGCCGCAAAAACGGCGGAATGGCCAAGCAAGCGATCACCGCAATCACCGAGAGCGCAGAGTAAAGCTGAAGAAATTCAGGGCCATGCAAGTCAAAAGGTCCGAGATCTGTCACACGAGCCTCCATCCCAGGAGAAGAACAAGCGCCATCAGCGCCGCGGCCCAGACCAGACGGCGCGGCACGATGAGCGCATCGCGCTGGTTCACCCGCCGCGCCTGCGGATCGATCTGGAGCCGCCGCCGCGCATCGGGCCAGATATCGGCGGGCGCGGGGCCGAACGCGGCTTCATAAGCGCGCAAGGTCTGCGCATATTGCTCGAAGTAGCGCTCGCCTTCGGCCTTGCCGCCTTTGGTTGGGCCGTGATGCAAGGGTGCGCCGAGCACGTCGGGGCAGAGCCGCTCCCAATAATCGCGGGTGTAGGTAAGGTGCAGGTGCCAGGCCTGATCGACCGCGTCCGACGGGGTCACTTCGTGACCGGCGGTCATCGCCAGAAACAGGAAGCGGCGATATTCATCGAACACGCGCGCGGCATGCGCAGCGCTCCAGCCGTTTTCGCGGGCAAGACGTGCGGGGAAAGTGAACGCGGCGTCGGCGGGGCCGACTTCATAGGCCGACAGTGCCAGCCACAGCGGGTGCGCTGTTGCCGGGACCGGCGAAGCGAGCGGCGCGTCCATCCGGCGCAGTCTATGGCACGGCGGCGTTACCGGATCGTTACCGCGCGGCTTGCGCACCCCACAGCTTCACCTCAGATCGGCGAGAACCGCGCCGCTCGCGAAGCTGTCAGTCTTCGGCGTAGGCGGCCGCGATCACCAGCCGTTCGCCGTCCCATTCGGGCACGGCCTCGGGGCGCATCGGGACCATGAAGCGAGCGGGTTTTTTGCCCTCGGCTGCAGGCCGTTCGATTTCGAGCACATCGCCCGCGCCGAAGTTATCGACGGCGATGCACCTGCCCAGATCATCGCCGCTGGTGGAGACAGCGCGCAGGCCGATCAGGTCGGTGTGGTAGTATTCGCCTTGCGCCAAAGGCGGCAGGCTGGCGCGCGGCACGGTCAGCGCGGTGCCGCGCAGTTTTTCCGCCGCCGTGCGGTCGTTGACTTCGGCAAAGCGGGCGATCGCCCCGCCCTTGCCGTCGTCTTTGAGCTTTTCCAGCGTCAGGCTGCCGCCATTGAAGGCGCGGTGCGGCTTGAGGCTGGCGACGCCTTCGCCGAACAGCTTGAGCCGCACTTCGCCGCCCACGCCATGCGCGCCGCTGACCGCGGCGAGCGTGACGGGGCGATCCTGCACCGGGGCTTAGCCTTCGGTCTGCTCGGCGGGCGCTGCTTCGGCGGCAGGCGCTTCTTCGGCCGCAGGCGTTTCTTCGGCAGCAGGCTCTGCAGGCGCAGCAGCCGCGGCGGCGGCAGCTTCGGCGGCTTCTGCAGCAGCAGCAGCGGCAGCCTCGGCGGCTTCACGCTCGGCCTGCTCGGCGTCGGCGATCTTCTTGGCGCGGTCTTCAGCGCGCTCCTTGGCCTTCTTGCCAGGCTCGCCTGCCTTCGGATTATTGGTCGGCGCGCGTTCGACGATGCCCGCCTTGTCGAGCATGCGCGCAACGCGGTCGGTCGGCTGCGCGCCGACGCCGATCCAGTATCGCACGCGATCTTCGGTCAGGCGGACGCGGTTGGCATCATCCTTGGCGAGCAGCGGATTGTACGTGCCGACCTGCTCCAGATAGGCGCCATCGCGCGGGCTCCGGCTGTTGGCGACAACGACCTTGTAATAAGGGCGCTTCTTGGAGCCACCGCGCGAAAGACGAAGAGAAACAGACATTTAGATAACCTTTCCGACTAAAACTTGATTGGTATTCGAATTCATTTGCGCTTGAGCAGATTGCCGAGGTTGGCGGGCATGCCGCCTCCTCCCATGCCGCTGCCGGGCAGGCCGGGCAAACCGCCAGCGCCCATGCCGCCGCCCATACCGGGAGGTATCTGCCCGCCCCCACCCATTCCGCCGCCAAGCCCGGGCATGGCGGCATCGATGCCGCCGCCGCCGAACAGCGCGCCAAGGCCCTTCAATCCGCCCATCTTGCGGATCTGCTTCATCGCCTTGGCCATTTCCATGTGCATTTTCAGCAGCTTGTTAACGTCCTGAACCTGCATGCCCGATCCCTTGGCAACGCGGATCTTGCGCTTGGCATTGAGCAGTTCGGGGCGCTCGCGCTCCTTGGGCGTCATCGAGCCGATGATCGCATCCATATGCAGCAGCACTTTGTCGTCTACGCCGGAACTGGCCATCGCGGCCTTGGCCTTTTTCATGCCGGGGATCATTCCCGCCAGCATGCCAAGCCCGCCCATCCGCTGCATCTGTTGCAACTGGGTGCGCAGATCGTTCATGTCGAACTGGCCCTTGGCCATGCGCGCGGCCATCCGGTCGGCGTCTTCGGCCTGGATCGTGGCGGCGGCCTTTTCGACCATCGAGACGATATCGCCCATGCCGAGGATGCGGCCCGCGACGCGCTCGGGATGAAAAGCCTCGATCGCATCGAGCTTTTCGCCGGTGGCGGCAAATTTGATCGGTTTGCCCGTAACGGCGCGCATCGACAGCGCCGCGCCGCCGCGCGCATCGCCGTCCATGCGGGTCAGCACCACGCCGGTGAGATCAACCTCTCCTGCAAAATTTTGCGCAACATTGACCGCGTCTTGACCGGTCAGCGCATCGACCACGAGCAAGGTTTCGCGCGGGGCCGAGACGGCGGAGACCGCCTTCATCTCGTCCATCAGCGCCTGATCGACATGGAGGCGGCCCGCAGTATCGAGCAGCAGCACATCCACCGCTTGCAGCTTGGCCGCATGAAGCGCGCGGGTGGCGATCTCGACCGGGGTTTGCCCCGGCACGATCGGCAGGGTGGCAACCCCAGCCTGCTCGCCAAGCACCTTCAATTGTTCCTGCGCGGCGGGGCGATTGACATCGAGCGATGCCATCAACACCTTTTTGCCGCGCGTTTCGCGCAGCAGCTTGCCAAGCTTGGCGGTCGTGGTGGTTTTGCCTGACCCTTGCAGGCCGACCATCATGATCACCACCGGCGGCGCGGCATTGAGATCGATATCCGCCGTTTGCGAACCGAGCATTTCGACCAGACCGTCGTGCACGATCTTGACCACCTGCTGGCCCGGTGTGACCGAGCGCAACACCTGTTGGCCGATGGCCGCCTCGGTTACCGAATCGACGAACCGGCGCACCACCGGCAGCGCGACATCGGCTTCGAGCAGCGCAATGCGCACCTCGCGCATCGCTGCCTGCACATCTTCCTCACGCAGCGCGCCGCTGCCGCGCAAACGGTCGAACACACCGCCGAGCCGGTCTGACAGACTATCGAACATGCGCCTGCTCCTGTGCCAAACAAACCGGCTCCAAAAAGATCAACGGCGCCAAAACACGAAAAACGCCGGTGGGCGAAACCTCGCCGACCAGCGTCAGGCATCCGGGGCGGAGACCGATGACGAATCATGAGCGGTGCAGAAAACTCCTGCACCGCAGGCTGGCAGCATTACGCGCGGACGAAGTACTTGGCAAGGTCTGACGCAAACCACGGGCAGCGAACAGCGAGGCAGCGCCCCAGCCGCGGCGCTTAACCAAAACTTCAGCACATATCCTTAGAGATCATGCGTAGCGTCCCAGCAGGAATGGACAATCCCGATGGCGATCAGGCCGACGACTCAGCAGGACGACAGCGACGCCGCGCATGGCGGCGCGCCCGCGCCCGCGCGCGATTTTCTGGCGTTGGGCGTGGTGATCGTCTCGGTCGCGATGTTCGTCGCGGCGGGATCGGGCGTGTTGACTGGTGTGGTCCGCAAATACCTGTTTGACGAGGCCAATGGGGACGCCGTGCTCGCCAATGCGCTCATCCTCAACATTGCGCTGCTGATCCTGAGCTGGCGCCGCCACGCCGCGCTGAACCGCGAAATCGCCGAGCGCCGCAAGGCCGAGCAGGCCGCGCATGTTCTGGCCCATACCGACGCGCTGACCGGCTGCCTCAATCGCCGCAGCATCGATGGCTTGATGCGCGGGCTGGTCGAACGGGCCGAGCGCCATGGCGGCGAGGTCGTCGCGCTGATGATCGATCTCGACAAGTTCAAGCGCTCAAACGATTTTCATGGCCATCAGGTAGGCGATGCCGTGTTGATCGAGATCGCGCGGCGGCTGCGCGCCGCGATGCCCGCCGAGGCGCTTATCGCGCGGCTGGGGGGCGATGAGTTCATTTGCGCCGCAATTTTTGCGCAGCACCGGGCCGGCATGGTCGAAGCTTTGTGCACGCGGCTGAACGAGGCTTTGGCCGAACCCATCGAGCATAACGGAACCCGCGTCACCGTAACCGCCTCTATCGGGATCGCAGACGAGCCACCCGTGCACGACATGCAGCCAGCGCAGCTTGCGGCAGACCTGCTGCACCGCGCCGATCTGGCGATGTACCGGGCCAAAAAGGCCGGCGGAAACCGCTTTTGCCGCTATGAAGAGGCAATGGCCAAGGAGCTACGCTTTCGCCGCGAGCTGGAAAACGATTTGCGCGAGGGCCTCGATCGCGGCGAATTCGTGCCCTATTACGAAAAGCAGATGGACCTGGAGACCGGCGTGCTGACCGGGTTCGAAATGCTCGCGCGCTGGCATTCGCCGCGCTTTGGCCTGATAAGCCCGGAGCATTTCATTCCGGTTGCAGAGGAAGTCGGGCTGATCGCGCCGCTTTCGGAAGCGCTGATCGCGCAGGCGCTGATCGATGCGCGCGATTGGGACCCCCGGCTTACTTTGTCGGTCAATATCTCCCCGGTGCAGCTGCGCGATCCGCAATTTGCGCAGAAGATCCTCAAGTTGCTGGTCGCGGCCAATTTTCCGCCCAGCCGCCTGGACATCGAGATCACCGAGGTGTGCCTGCACGAGAACATCGAAGTGGTGCGTTCGCTGATCACCAGCCTGCAAAACCAGGGCATCCGCATCAGCCTCGATGACTTCGGCACGGGCTACGCCAGCATCGCGCAGCTGCGCGCCTTGCCGTTCGACCGGATCAAGATCGACCGCAGCTTTATCTCAACGCTGGCTTCGAGCACGGACAACACCGCCATTGTCGAGGCGATCACCTCGCTGGGGCGCGGCATGGCCATGCCGATCACCGCCGAAGGGATCGAGAGCTCCGAAGTGCTGGAAAGCCTGCGCAAACTGGGCAAGTTCAAGGGCCAAGGCTATCTTTACGGCCAGCCAGCCAGCGCATCGGAAACCCGTCGCTTGCTGCGCGAGCAGCAGCTGCTGGCAGTGAACGCGCCGCCCGCCAACGCGCCAGCGCCGATCGCGGCAGCGCGCGCCTGAACCCCGGGCGGCGATGAGCGGCACCCATTGCGATCAAGGCCGATGCGGCTTAGATCGCGGTAATGCGCATACCGTTTTGCAAGATGCACGGCCTCGGCAATGATTTCGTCGTGATCGACGCGCGCACGGCGGCGGTTGCGGTGTCGGCGGCGCGCGCCGCCGCGCTGGCGGATCGGCGCACGGGCATCGGCTGCGATCAGTTGATCTTGCTGGAACCTTCCGCAGCGGCCGATGTGCGCATGCGGATTTTCAATCCCGATGGCGGCGAAGTGGAGGCTTGCGGCAATGCCGCGCGCGCGGTCGGCTTTTTGCTGGGCGGCGCGCACAGCATTGAGACGCTAGGCGGCATAATCCGCGCCGAAGCGCGCGACGACAGCGTTGCGGTCGACATGGGCGCGCCCCGCTTTGGTTGGGAGGATATTCCGCTGGCCTATGCGATGGACACGCTATCGATGCCGGTGGCGTGGGACGAACTGGAAGCGCCGGTGGCGGTCAATGTCGGCAATCCCCACGTGGTGTTCTTCGTGCCCGATGCCCATGCCGTCGATCTTGCCCGGCTGGGGCCGCTGATCGAACATGATCCGCTGTTTCCGGCGCGGATCAATGTGAATGTCGCCAGCGTGACCGGCCCCGACCACCTGACTTTGCGCGTGTGGGAGCGCGGCGCCGGGCTGACCCGCGCTTGCGGCACCGGTGCCTGCGCCAGCGCGGTCGCGGCCATCCGGCGCGGGCTGACGGGGCGCAAGGTCTGGGTTGATCTGCCAGGTGGCCGCCTCAAGATTGGCTGGCCGATGGGCGGCGCGGTTTTGATGGCAGGCCCTGCGCAGATGAGCTTTGCAGGATCGTTCGAGGATGCGGATTATCCGCTGTGACCGATGATCCCATGCGGCAGTTTCGCTTGCCCAATGCAGGATCAGCGGCCATTCCGGGCGGCGCGGGCGCTGGCTTGCTGCGGGCCGACAAGGATGATTGAAAGAATGCTGGCATGAGCACACCCGCCGAGACGACAAGTTCGCAAAGCGGGAGCTGGGCTGATCGTTTGCGCGGGGGGCTGCGCAAGACCTCCGAACGGCTGACCGAAACGCTCGGCAGCAGCCTCACCGGCTTTGGCGGGGCCACCCGGCTGAGCGAGGCGCAGCTGGACGAGATCGAGGACGGCCTGATCGAGGCCGATCTTGGCCCCCGTGCCGCTGCCCGCATCCGCGCGCGGCTTGGCGAAGGGCGGTTCGACAAGGGGCTCGACGAAGCCGCCCTGCGCGCCGCCGTGGCCGAGGAAATCGCCGCGATCCTGCGGCCAGTGGCCAAGCCGCTGGAGATCACCGCCTTCCCGCGTCCGCAGGTGATCCTCGTGATCGGGGTGAACGGATCGGGCAAGACCACGACCATCGCCAAGCTGGCGCATATGTTTCAGGAGCAGGATTACCGCGTGATGCTGGCGGCGGGCGATACCTTTCGCGCCGCCGCGATCGGCCAGCTCAAGGTCTGGGCCGACCGGCTGGGGGTGCCCATCATCACCGGCCCCGAAGGCGGTGATCCGGCGGCGATCGTGTTTGACGCGGTGCGCGCGGCGACCGATGCCGGGATCGACGCGCTAATCGTCGATACCGCAGGGCGGCTGCACAACAAGCGCGAACTGATGGACGAGCTGGCCAAAGTGCGCCGCGTGCTGGGCCGGATCAACCCCGCAGCGCCGCACGACGTGGTGCTCGTGCTCGATGCCACCAACGGCCAGAATGCGCTGCAACAGATCGAGATTTTCGGCCAGGTGGCGAATGTCACCGGGCTGATCATGACCAAGCTGGATGGCACCGCGCGCGGCGGCGTGCTGGTGGCGGCGGCGCAGCAATATGGCCTCCCCATCCATGCCATCGGCGTGGGCGAAAAGATCGACGATCTGCGCGCCTTCGATCCCGATCTGGTGGCGCAAGTGATTGCAGGAGTAGCGCGTTGAACCCGCCCGAAGCCGCACCGCACAAGGCCAAGCCCAAATCCTCGTGGATCAATCTGGCGGTCGATTATGGCCCGCTGATCGTGTTTTTCCTCGCCTATCGCCAGTTCAGCCCGAAGGACGCGAGTGCCGAAGGGGTTAGCGCGGTGGTTGCGGTGACCAAGAGCACGGCGGCCTTCATGATCGCAACGGTGATCGCACTGGTGGTGTCGAAATGGCGGCTGGGGCGGATTTCGCCGATGCTGTGGCTTTCCACGGTGCTGATCATCGGATTTGGCTCGCTGACGGTGCTCCTGGGTGATCCGTTCTGGATCCAGATCAAGCCGACCGCGATTTACCTGCTGTTTGCCGCCTTGCTGTTTGGCGGGCTGATGCGCGGCAAGCCCCTGCTGCGCACCTTGCTCGAAAGCGCATTTGAAGGCCTTTCCGAAGAAGGCTGGCTCAAGCTGTCGCGCAATTGGGCGTTCTTCTTCCTGTTTCTGGCCGCGCTCAACGAAGTGCTGCGCTATTCGCTAAGCTTCGATGGCTGGCTTGCGGCCAAGCTGTGGGGCGTGACCACATTGTCCTTCCTGTTCACGTTTACGCAGATCCCGATGCTGCTCAAACACGGGCTGGGCGATACAGGCGCGGCCGAGGCCGAGCAAAACCCGCCCCGCGATTGAGCGCACGACTCCCCTTTGGCCGACACGTTCAAAATGGCATGACAAACAGCGCATTTCCCTTAATAAGCGGCCATCAGCCTCGCCGCGCTCCGGCCTGAGGCGCTCTGCAACTTCCAGGGGGAATCGTATGCTCAAATTCTTTGGCAATCTTCATCAGGTTCTGGTGGTCGGGCTCGTCGCCGCGATCGCTGTGATGATCGGCTTTCACAGCAGCGCTCCGGTGGACACCAATTCGGTGTTTCGCTGGTTGCATGCCTTCTTCGGGATCCTGTGGATCGGCCTGCTGTATTATCTGAACTTCGTGCAAGTGCCGACAATGCCCAAGATTCCCGCCGAGCAGAAGGGCGCGATCACCGGCCACATCGCACCCAAGGTGTTCTTCTTCTTTCGCTACGGCGCGCTGCTGACGCTGATCACTGGCCTCGTGGTCGCCATCGTTAGTGGCTATGGCCATTCCGCGCTGACCTTCACCGGCGAAGGCAATGTCAATCTGATCGGCGTGGGCATGTGGCTTGCCATCATTATGGCGTTCAATGTGTGGTTCATCATCTGGCCCGCTCAGCAGAAGATTCTCGGCTTGGTCGAGGCGACCGCCGAGCAGAAGGCCGCCGCCGCCCCGCGCGCGCTGATGGCCAGCCGCACCAATCTGCTGCTGTCGCTGCCGATGCTGTATTGCATGGTTAGCGCCAATCTGGGCTGACGGCCAAACCCTGAGGACCGCCGCAGCAAATTGCGGCGGCGGTCGTCGCTCCTGACATGGAACTTTGCGGCCCGGGCTGCGTTGGTGATCGCACCACGCGCGGCCCGGGCCGCTTTGTTTCGGTTTGCATGCAGGAGAATACCCAATGCGCACAACTTCATCGCTCACCTTGACGACTATCGCCATTGCCGCCGTTGTGCTTTCCGGCTGCTCGAAAGAGACCCAGAAGGACGCCTCCGAGACGGCAACTTCGGCTTCCAATGACGTCGCCGGAATGGCCGCTGACGCCAGCGAAGGCATGGATTCGCTCGGCGCATCGGCGAGCAATGGGGTCGAGGCGATGGACGACAAGGCCAGCGAAACCGCCGCCGACGTTGCCAATTTCGGCAAGAAAGTAGGCGCGGCCGCCAGCAAAATGGGCGACGGCATCGCAGAGGGCGCGCGGGACGCCAAAGACGAGATGAAGAGCACACCCTCGCCCAAACCTGAGGCCGATTGAGCCCTCACCTGAACCCAAGAGAGCTTGTCTGTTCCTCCCCCGCGCGGGGGAGGCTGGGTGAGGGTGATCAGCGCTTGCCAGAGAGGCGGCTCCCCTTCCCCCAACCCATCCCCGCCGGGGAGGAGGGCCGAAACAACCCTTACTGCAGTCCGTGACTGCCGGCTCAAATCTTGAGCTGGCTGCCGAGTTCAACCACGCGGTTGGTGGGCAGCCGGAAAAACTCCATGGCGCTGGCCGCATTGCGCAGCATCCATGCGAACAGCTTTTCGCGCCAAATCGCCATGCCCGGCTTGTCCGAAGCAAGCAGGGTCTGGCGCGAGAGGAAAAAGCTGGTCTTCATCATCTCGAACGGTTCGCCGCACATGGTCACCTTGCTTAGCGCGGCGGGCACATCGGTTTCCTCCAGAAAGCCGAAATGCAAGGTCATGCGGTAAAAACCCGAACCCACGTCGCGGCAGATCGAACGCTCGGCCGCCTCGACATAGGGCACATCCTCGATCGCGATGGTGAGGATCACCACGCGGTCGTGCAGCACCTTGTTATGTTTGATATTGTGGAGCAGCGCCGAAGGCACCCCGGTGGCGGCCGAAGCCATGAAGATCGCGGTACCCGGCACGCGCGCCGCGCTGTTGCAGGCCGATTTGATGAACACTTCGAGCGGGATCGAACTATCGGCCATGTTCTGGCGCATCAGTTGGCGCCCGCGCGACCAGGTGGTGAGCAAGGTGAAGATGCCCACGCCCATGACCAGCGGCACCCAGCCGCCATCGGGTATCTTGGTCAGGTTCGCGCCGAGATAGCTGGCGTCGATCACGAAAAACAGGCCGAGCAGCGGCAGCGCATAAACCGGTTTCCACTGCCACAGCTTGAACAGCACAACCGCCAGCAGGAAATTGTCGATCAGCATCGCGCCCGTCACCGCGATGCCATAAGCGGCCGTGAGATTGGACGAGCGCTGAAACATCAGCACCAGCACGATCACCGCGATCATCAACGCGAAGTTGATCGCCGGGATATAGATCTGGCCCGCTGCGGTAGAAGTGTGCTTGATCGTCATGCGCGGAATGAAACCAAGCTGGATCGCCTGCTGCGTCACCGAAAACGCGCCCGAGATGACCGCTTGCGAGGCAATCACGGCAGCCAGGCTGGCGATGACAAGCAGCGGCCATTGGAACCATGCGGGCGCAAGCAGATAAAACGGACTTTGCAGCGCGGCGGGCTCGCGCATCAGCAGCGACGCCTGCCCCAGATAATTGACCACCAGCGCGGGCAGCACGAACACCAGCCACGAAACCCGGATTGGCTTTCGTCCGAAATGCCCCATGTCGGCATAGAGCGCCTCGGCCCCCGTGACTGCCAGCACCGCCGCGCCCATTGCCAGAAAGCCGCGCCACGGATCAGCGGCGAACATCGCGGCGGCATGATGCGGCGATAGCGCCAGGATCACGTGCGGCATCGCGGCGATACTGATGACCCCCAGCACGGTGATCGTGGCGAAATAGACCAGCATGATCGGCCCGAAAAACGCCGCAACCTTTTCGGTGCCGCGGCTCTGAATGAAGAACAACCCGATCAGGATCACCACCACGATCGGCACGATCAGCGGGTGCATGGATGGCCGGTATACAGCGATTCCCTCGATCGCGCTCATCACCGACACGGCGGGCGTGATCATCGAATCGCCATAAAACAGCGCTGTGGCAAACACGCCGAGCAGGATGATGCCCTTGCCCCAGCGCTTGCCCGATGTGTGCTGGTTGATCAGCGCGAGCAGCGCCAGACTGCCGCCCTCGCCCTTGTTATCGGCCCGCATGATCACGGTGACATATTTGAGCGTGACGATGACCATCATCGACCAGAACATCAGGCTGACGATGCCATAAACATGCAATTGATCGAGCGGCAGCGGGTGATGCCCGGCAAAAGTATCGCGCAGCGCATAAAGCGGGCTGGTGCCGATATCGCCGAACACGACGCCGATGGCGCCGACCGCAAGCTTGATCGTGCCGCTACGGCCATGGGCGGGAGCAGCGCCTGATTTGCCGCTGGCGGCAAGCGCGGGATCAACCACGGCATCATTCATGGCAAGCGAATCCCCGGCTCTCGCCAACCCCTGCCGGCCCCGGAATGGGCGCCGAAGCGACGCGGCGCATTAGCACCGGGCGATGCCCCCCGCAATGCGCGACACAACGCCCATCGCCAGCTTCATCCCATGGTCTGAACGAGGCAGGTTAACGCAATGAATACAGATGATTAGCGTGGCCCGGGCGCAGCAGGCGCAGGGCTTGGCTGCGGCGCAGCAGCGGCTGCGGGAGCACCAGCGCCGACCGGGGCACCGGCGCTTTCGGCCAGAATCGCATCGATCTGCCCCAGCCGCGCCTGCAAGTCGTTCCGATAGGGCGCATCGGCGGGCGAACGGGCGAGCAGATCGGCCCAGATCGTGCGCGCTTCGGCCAGCCTTCCGCCTTGCGCCAGCGCAAGCCCGATGAAGAACGGCGGCCCACGATGATCGGGCGCGATCGTCGCCGCGCGGGTGAACGCCAGCTTTGCCGCCGGGGTGATCGCGCCGCCGGCATGGCCGATCAGCGCATTGCCCTGCGCCACCCACAAGTCGGCATCCTGCGGGTTCTCAAGCGTCGCCTTGTGCAAGATATCCGCCGCCGCACCGAACTGGCCCTGCCGGGTCAGCGCGTCGGCCAGCACCATCCACGAGCCCGCGCGGCCATAAGCCGCACCGGACGAACTCATTTGCTGACGCTCTTTCAGCAAAGTGGCATCGGCTAGCTTGGCGTTCTCCAGCGCCTCCGTCGGCGATCCGGCAAGGCCGGGATGCCCTTGCAACCTATAGCCCAAAATGCCGAACAGCAGCGCTGCCGCCGTTATTTCCCAGCCTGCGCGCGGCATCTTGAGCACGAAGATCATAGCCGCGAGCAGCGCGCCGCCGATCAGAACGATCCAGACCCACGTCATGCCGCCGCCTTGCTGCGGCGAAAGCGCCCGCGCAGGAGCAGCGCGGCGAGCACCAGAATGATCAGCGGCGCGGCAAACAGCGGCCACGTGATCGGTTTCAATTGCGGGGTATAGCTCACATAATCGCCGTAGCGCTCGATCAGCCAGACGCGGATCGCCTCCGGATCTTCGCCCGCCGCGATGCGCGTGCGCACCTGATGGCGCATATCGCCCGCCATCGGCGCGTCCGAATCGGCGATCGACTGGCTTTGGCATTTGAGGCAGCGCAGCGTGAGCATCAGTGTCTGCGCCTTGGCCTCCAGCGCCGGATCGGCGATCTGCTTGTAGGCATAGGGCGCGGGCGGCAGCAGGTCTTGCGCGGCCAGCGGCGGCGAGCACAGCGCGGCGGCAAGGAGCGCCATAATCGCGAGCCAGAGCCGCTTCATGCGCCCGCCTCGGCCAGTTTGCGCAAGATGATCGGCACATCCTCAGGCCGGATATCACCGATATGCTGATAACGGATCACGCCGCGGCCATCGATCACAAAAGTTTCGGGAACGCCGGATGAGCCGATCGCCAGCTGCACCTGGCTAAGATCATCGCGGCCGATCCGCGCGAAGGGATTGCCGTTCTGCGCCAGAAATTGCGCCAGATCCTGCTTGCGATCGCGGATCGCGACGCCGTCGATCTCCACCCCTTTGGCGGCGAGCGCGGCCAGTTGCGGCGCTTCCACGGCGCAAGGGACACACCAGCTGGCAAAGACATTCAGCAGGCGCGGCTTACCCTTGGTGAAATCCGCGGTGGCGAGGCCCGGACGATCATCGCTGGCCGGCGGCAGATCGAAGGCCGGCAAGGGCTTGCCGATAAAAGCGCTGACCACGTCGGTATTGGCATTGCGCGACAGGCCGTAGATGACCAACACAACAAATCCGGCGAACAGCATCAGCGGCAGCCACAGCGCAAGACCCGGCTTTTTTGGCCCGGGCTTGCCGGGAGCCTGCGCGCTCATCGGCCCTGCGCCGTGCGGCGAAAGGCGATCTTGTCGGTCGCTACCAGCCGCTTCACATCGCGCGCGACGCGGCCCACCAGCGCGAGCAGACCGCCCAGCGCGATCAGCACTCCGCCATACCAGATCAGCGGCGCGAACGGCTTCCACCAAAGCCGCATCTGCCAGCGGCCATCGGCGGCCTCTTCGCCGAGCACGAGGTAAAGCTGCCCGTTCCAGCGGGTGCTCAGCGCCGATTCGGTGCGGTTGCCCGGCGGATTGGAGAATGTGCGCGCTTGCGGGCGCAAGATGATCGGGGCGGCACCTTCATAGCTGGCGGCCAGCGTGGCTTCTAGCGCGGTCCAGTTTGGCCCGGCCACCGGATCGATGCCTTTGAGCGTGATGGCATAGGGCCCCACCTGCTGCACATCGCCGGGGTTCATCGCCGCCAGCTTCTCGGTCGAGAACGCGCTTTCGCTGGCCATGCCAAACAGCGCGACGGCGATCCCGAGATGCGCCAATACGCCGCCATAAATCGGCAACGGCGTGCGCCGCAGATTGCGCCCGCGCAGCGGCATCAGGCTGGCCAGCGCCAGCGCCGGGGCCAGCGCGAGGCCCAGCGCCGACAGCACACTGACCGCAGGGGCGAAAATCACGATGCCGAGCAGGGCTGCGGCGGCCAGAAAGGCGGGCACCGCGACGGCCCAAGTGATCCGCGCCGCCTTGTCATCGCGCCAGCGCAGCAAGGGGCCGACCGCCATGATCAGGAACATCGGGATAGCGAAGAAGGCGGAGACTGGGTTAAAATAAGGCGGGCCGACCGAAACTTTGACCCCCATCGCCTCGGTCAAGAGCGGATAGAGCGTGCCGATCAGCACGATGCCGAGAATGCCGCAGAGCATCACGTTGTTAAAGACAAGGCTGGCCTCGCGGCTGACGAAGGAGAAGCGCGCGCCTTCGGTCACGGTGTTGGCGCGCAAGGCAAACAGCGTGAGCGCGCCGCCGATGTAGATCGCCAGCAGCGCGAGGATGAAGCTGCCGCGCGTGGGATCGACGGCAAAGGCATGAACCGAGGTCAGAATGCCCGAGCGGACAAGAAATGTGCCGACCATCGACATGGAGAAGGCGACCACGCCGAGCATCACCGTCCACGCTTTGAGCGCGCCGCGCGAGGCCAGCACGCTGCACGAATGGAGCAGCGCGGTGGCCGCCAGCCACGGCATCAGCGAGGCATTTTCAACCGGATCCCAAAACCACCAGCCGCCCCAACCCAGCGTGTAGTAGGCCCAATACGAGCCGGCGGTGATGCCCAAAGTCAGGAAAATCCAAGCGCCGAGCACCCATGGCCGCATGGCGCGGGCAAAAGCGGGGCCGACATCGCGCGTGACCAGCGCGCCGATGGCAAAGCTGAAAGCGATCGACAGCCCGACATAGCCGACATAGAGCGTCGGCGGATGGAAGGCGAGGCCGATATCCTGCAGCAGCGGGTTCAGCCCCTGCCCCTCTGCCGCCGGTTCAGGGAGGCGCTGAAACGGATTCGAGGCGAGCAGCAGGAACGCATAGAAACCGAGGCTGACAAAGGCTTGGCCCGCCAAAGTGGCAACCAGTGTTTCCTCGCGCAGCCGCTTTTCCACCAGCGCAACGACTCCGCCGCCGATGCTCATGATCGTCACCCACATCAGCATCGAGCCTTCGTGGTTGCCCCATGTAGCCGCTAGTTTGAAAATCCACGGCTTGGCCGCATGGCTGTTTCCCGCGACCAGCTTGACCGAAAGATCGGTCGACAGAAACAGCCAGATCAGCGCGGCGAATGCGCCTGCCACCAGCACGCCTTGCGCGATGGCGACCGGCCGCACCAGGCCCATAAACAGGCCGCCCTTCGGCGTGAGCGCGAGGCATCCCGCAACCAATTGGAGCGCGGCGAGCGCGGCCGCTATCCACAGCATGGCAAGGCCCAGTTCAGCGATCATCGCGGCTTTGCCGTTCGGGCCATGCGCTGCGCCCCGGCGCAGGCCGGAGCCTCAGGCGGGGCAGCGGGGGCGGTCATCATTTGGTTTCTGCCACGACGGCGGCGGCCTGCGCCTTGCTCATGTCTTTCATTTCGCGCGGCACATACTTTTCATCGTGCTTGGCAAGCAGGTTGTCGGCCACGAAGGTTGTGCCCTCCATGCGGCCTTCGGCGACCACGCCGGAGCCTTCGACAAACAATTCGGGGGTGATCCCGCGAAACCGCACGGGCACGTCCACTTTGCCGTCGCCGACCAGAAAATCGATCGTCACGCCGTCGCCGCGCGTCTTGATCGAGCCTTTTTGAACCATCCCGCCCAAGCGCACAGCGCGGCCCGGCTCGGGCGGCTTGGCCACCAGATCGCTCGGAACATAGAAATAGGCGGCTTGATTGCGCAGCGCATAAGCGGCCAGCAACCCCGCGCCGATCAGCGCGCTGACCGCGAACAGGAGCAAAACCAGCCGTTGATGCTTGGGCTTGACCACACTCATTTTTCACGCGCCCGATCTCTGCGCCGCTCGGCGCGCGCCATTGCCCACAGCGACCAGCCAACCAGCAATAGCGTGCCGATGACGCCGATGGACAGCGCCGCGATGACAAATTGCCACTGATCCAGCCGCTCGTGCATCCGCGCGTTATGCCATCGCCTTGCGGCGCAGGCGCGCCTCGGTCTGGATATCGGCGAGCAGCATGCGCATCCGCGCCAGCACCACGCCCCCGAAAATCAGCGTAAAGCCGAGCGCCGAGAACAGCAGCGGATAGAGGAACGCAGCGTCGATCGAGGATTTGCCCATGCTGATCGAGGCGGGCTGGTGCAGGCTGTTCCACCACACCACCGAGCGATTGATGATCGGGATATTGACCGCGCCGACGATGCCGAAAATCGCGGTGACGCGGCTGGCGCCGCTGCCCGCCGCCGCATCGCGCTGCGCCGCCTGGCTGAGCGCGACATAGCCGAGATAGAGAAACAGCAGCACGAGAAAGCTGGTCAGCCGCCCGTCCCACACCCACCATGTGCCCCAAGTCGGCCGCGCCCAGATCGAACCGGTGGCGAGGCAGATTGCGGTGAAAACCGCGCCGGGCACCGCCGCAGCGCGCGCCGCAATCGCCGCCAGCGGATGGCGCCAGACCAGCTCGACAATGCTGGAGACCGCAATCGTGGTCCATCCCGCCATGCCGAGCCACGCCGAAGGCACATGGATGAACAGAATGCGCACGGTATCGCCCATCAGCCGGTCAGGCGGCACCACCAACAAGCCATAAAGCAGCGCGCCCATCGCCATGATGAGCCCGCTGACCAGCATGAGCGGCATCAGCCAGCGCGCGATGCGCAGAAACCGGGCGGGATTGGCAAAGCCATGCATAGGAGGCTTGAGATATTTCCTTGTCCAGCAGCCCTCGCCGCCGTTTGCTGCCCATGTCAGTGCCACCCTGCTCGCCAAGGAGCAAGGGCTTAAGGGGGCAATGCCAAGCAAAAAATGGGGCGACCAATGGGGCTCGAACCCACGACCTCCGGTACCACAAACCGGCGCTCTAACCAACTGAGCTATGATCGCCACAAGCAAAGCGGCCTTGCAGCAGCAAGGACCGACGAGCCCCCGCGCCTTTGCAGAAACCGCCCCGCATGGGAAGCAAAAACTTGGCGATGCCGCGCCCACCCACAATCGCGCGCAGGATTTCAACAAAAAGGGCAGCCGAAGCCGCCCTTGATGCCTTTGCGTTGCCGCCAAGCCTTACTTCTTGAGCGTGAGCCCGCCGAAGCGCTTATTGAACTGGGCCACGCGGCCGCCCTGATCGAGCTGGCGGGTGCCGCCGGTCCATGCCGGGTGCGAAAGCGGATCGATTTCAAGCGCCATGACATCGCCCTCCTTGCCCCAGGTCGAGCGCGTCTCGAACACGGTGCCGTCTGTCATCTGGACCTTGATCATGTGGTAGTCGGGGTGAATGCTGGGCTTCATGGTATCTGGCTCCGCAGTGAGAGCCCGGTTCCAACCGGGCTCAGGGGAATTGGGAAAGGCGCGCGCTTAGGCAAGTTTGGTGCAGATAGCAAGCGGATAGCGCCGCATTAGCGACGATGTTCAAGGAAGAGGGGTTTCGCGCAGAGCACGCTATCTTGAGCGCCTCAGCTATCCGCGATCATCGCGGTGAAGCTGCATTCGGTGGCGATCTTGCCTTCCAGCATCGCCTTGCCCGCAAACTTGCAGACCCGCGCGCGCTTCTGGGTGAATTCGACATGGAGATCGAGCAGGCAGCCGGGCATCACCGGCGTGCGGAACTTGGCTTCCTCGATCGCCATGAAGTAAACGAGCTTGCCGGTGCCGGCGAGGCCCAGCGTTTCCACCGCGAGCACGCCTGCGGCCTGCGCCAGCGCCTCGATCTGGAGCACGCCGGGCATGATCGGGCGGCCGGGGAAATGCCCCTGAAAAAACTGCTCGTTCATCGAGACCGCCTTGATCGCATGGATCCGCTCGCCCGCAACGAGCGAGACCACGCGATCGACCAGCAGCAAGGGATAACGATGGGGCAACGCCGCCATGATCCCGACGATGTCAAGTTGGAGCGGCGCTGCGGCCGCTCCTTCCTGTTCCTCGCTCATCCAGCCTCGCCTTAGCGGCCGGCGGGCTGCTTAGGCGGAGTCGCCGCGCCGCCTTGTGCGGCCTGCGCTGCCTGCTGGGCGGCCTGCTGGGCCGCAGCTTCGCGCTGGGCGCGCGGCAACCAGCCGGTGGGCGGCACGAGCTGCGCGGCCGGGATGAGCACGTTGATCTCGGTCAGGATGTCCTGATTGAGATTGTAGACCTGATCGGCTTTCAGCACGCTCTGCGCATCGAGCACGACCGTCACCTTGCGCTTGGTCATCGCTGCTTGCGTGGCCTGATCCAGCTTGTCGCCGATCTGCTCGATCACATACTGCTGGGCAAGGTTCACCGGCTCGATCAGTTGCTGCATCTCGCGCTCGCCCGATTGCTCAAGCTGCTGGATCTGCGCGGCCTGCGTGCGCAGCGCGGCGGCATCGGGCTTGGGGCCCTTCTGATCGGCTTCGAACTTGTCGTAAAGCGGCTTCAATTGCGCGGCGATCTGGTTGCGGCGCGTGTTGGCCTGATCGATCTGCGCCTTGTAGGTGACCGGCAGCTGGGTCGCTGCGGTCTTGTAAGCGTTCGATCCTGCGACGATGGCGGGACGATTGGCGATGGCGATGCCATTGATTGCGACGCCGCCGGGGGTGGCCTGCGCCAGAGCGGCAGGCGCGGACGAGAACATGAGGCCTGCAAGCAGGGCCGAAAAAGCAAGGTTTTTCATTAGAACTGGGTTCCTACGTTAAAGGTTAGTATTTTGGGATCATCGCCCTCTACTTTGGTGAGAGCTCTGGCGAGATCGATGCGGAACGGGCCGAACGGCGAGTTCCAATTGACCCCGATGCCGACCGAAACGCGCGGCTTGGGACTATCGCCGAGGAAGACCTCGTCGAACTTTTGGACAATCGAATTGGCTTTGTTGTTGGTGTTGGCCGCCGTCGTCAAACGTCCGGTCACGTTGTCCTGATAAAGCAGCAGTGGGGTTCCCGAAGTGAACGGTCTTGCCACGTTGAACACCGCACCCGCATCGACATAGATTGAGGGACGCAGGCCAAGTTCGCGCGCGCCCGAACCGAGCGGAATTTCCAGCTCGGCGCGGGTAAGATAATAGAGTTTGCCGCCCAAGGCATCATCGACGAACTGGTTGCGGTCCGTTGAGACCGTACCGCCCGCGCCCGTCAAGGGATCGAAACTGGCATAGAATTTGCGCAAGACGCGCGGGCCGACGCCGCGAATGTCGAACCCGCGAATTTGCGGCTCGCCCAGGAAAAAGCGGTCGGTAAGGCGAACATCGTCGATGGTCGCCTCGTCCGAGCGGCTGCTCAGCGCCCTGATCGCGCCGCCTTCGCCGCGGACCGAGAAGACGAAACCCTTGCCGAGCGGGAAAAAGCGCGAGGCGTTCGCGGTTATGCGCGCATACCGGACATCGCCGCCCAGCCCGGCGACATCAATGCCGATCACGGCCTGCGAGCCCCTGGTCGGCCGCAGGCGGTTATCGAGCGTGTCGTAAACGAGGCTGGCACCGATGATCGAGCTGGTCCGCCGCCCGATGGCATCGCACAAGTAGCGGCCCGCGAGGAAGATCGAGCATTCGGACACGCCGGTCACCGGATTGGGCAGATAATATGTATCGCGGTCCAGCGTCACGTTCTCGAAGTTGAGCGTATAGCGCCCGATCAGCGAGATATACTCGGTCAGCGGGACACCGGCGCGGAATTGAAAGCCAGTGGTCGATTGCCGATAGGTGGTGTTGCGGCTGCTGTTCTGGAAATTGAAGCTGTTAAAATCGCGCCGATAGATATCGAAGCCCAGCGAAATGTTGCGGTCGAACAGATATGGCTCGGTAAAGCTCGCCTGAACGCTGCGCGAAAAGCGCGAATAATCGATGCTTAGGCCCACCGTCTGGCCGCGTCCGCGAAAATTGTTCTGCTGGATCGAAGCCTGCAGGATGAATTGTTCGAGGCTGGAGAAACCGGCCGAAAGCTGCAGCTGGCCAGTGGGTCTTTCCTCGACATTGGCCTCAAGCACGATCCGGTCGGGCGCCGAACCGGGCTTCTGTTCAACCTCGAACTTCTCCTGAAAGTAGCCCAGCGACTTGATGCGGTTCGACGAGCGCTTGATCTGGAACGAGCTGAACGCATCGCCTTCGGAAATGCGGAACTCGCGGCGCACCACCTTGTCCTGCGTCAAAGTGTTGCCGTTCACATCGACCCGCTCGACATAGACGCGCGGCGATTCGGTCAACCGGAAGGTGATCGACATCGTCAGATCATCCTTGTTGCGATTGAAGTCCGGCCGCACATCGGCAAAGGCATAGCCGAAGCTGCCCGCGGTTTCGGTGAGGCTGTCGACCGTATCTTCGACCAGCTTGGCGTTGTACCAGGCGCCGGTCTTGGGCTGCAGCCGCTTGGCCAGCACGTCGCCATCGAAATCGCGCAGCTGGCTATCGACCTTGATATCGCCGAACTTGTAGCGCTTTCCTTCCTCAACCACATACGTGATGATGAAGTCGCGCTTGTCCGGGGTCAACTCGGCCACCGCCGAAACCACGCGGAAATCGGCATAGCCATTGGTCAGATAATACTGGCGCAGCTTCTGCTGGTCGAACGCGAGGCGATCGGGATCGTAGCTCGTGGAGCTCGAAAACAGCTTTGTCAGGCCGGCTTGCTTGGTCACCATCTGGCCGCGGAGCTGCCCATCCTTGAAGCGCTCGTTGCCGATGATGTTGATCTTGCGCACCTTGGACTTGGGACCCTCGGTCAGTTCGAACACGATGTCGACGCGGTTCTGCTCAAGCATCACCATCTTGGGCTCGACCGAGGCGGCAAAACGGCCCTGCCGCTTGTACAGCTCGATAATGCGCGCAACATCGGCGCGCACTTTCGAGCGGGTGAATATCTGGCGCGCGGCCAGCTTGATCTCGGGCAGGATCTTGTCATCCTTGAGGCGCTTGTTGCCTTCGAGGATGATGCGGTTGATCACCGGGTTTTCTTTAACCTCGATCGTCACGTCGCCGGCATTGTTGCGCAATTGCGCATCGGCAAACAGCTCGGTCGCGTAAAGGTCCTTGAGCACCTGATCGGCGGCGGCCTGCGTGTAGCGGTCGCCTTCCTTCAGGCGGATGTACGAACGAATGGTATCGGTTTCGAGCCGCTGTGCGCCCACGATGGTGATCGTGCGGACCAGTTCAACCGGGGCATTGGGCTTTGCCGCAGCGGCGGGAGCGGGAGCGATGGCAGTCTGCGCCTGCGCCGATACGGCAGCTGTGAGGCCGGTGGTCAAGGTGAGCGCCAGCATGACCGCAGAACGGCCGCCGGTGCGAAGCCGGACCGCGCGGTGATGGGTCGGACCCGAATTCCAAGCAATCATCACCAAGCGCAATCCTGTCTGTTCGAGCAGCCCGCGACTTGCCGCCGGATCACTCCAGCCGCGCCGCGCACCGCCGCCTCCTGCCCGATGCAGGCGCGCCAAGCAAGCGCGCTGCATTCGGCCAAATTGCCCCCGCAAATGTCCCCGTAACAATCAGGGCAAATTCGACTTTCCCCAAGCCTGAATGCGCCTTCGAGTCAACGCCGAGATAGCGTGTCTAGCCCCCAAACAGATTCAGCGAGGCCACATCATTGATCGAGACAAACAGCATCAGCGCCACCATCAACGCGAGGCCCGTGCGCAAGGCCCATTCCTGCGACCGTTGGCTGACGGGCCTGCGCTGGACCATCTCGGCCAGACAGAACATGATGTGCCCGCCATCCAGCATCGGAATTGGCAGCAGATTGATGAACCCAAGATTGATGGAAATAAGCGCGATAAACCAGGCGTAGTTCGCCCAGCCCGAAACCAGTTGTTCGCCCGAATACTTGGCGATCTTGATCGGCCCGCCCAGTTCCTTGACCTCGCGCTGGCCGGTGAGGATCTGGCTGATCCCGGTGATCATCACGCCCATGATGTTGCGTGTCTGCGCCACGCCGTCGACCAGCGCTTCCACCGGCCCGACCGCGACCCGCGACACGCTGGCCGGGCCGATGCCAAGAAAGCCGATCTTCTGGGTGTTGCCAAATCGGTCCGAGGTTTCCTTGGTCATCGCCGTTACCGGCACCGCGATGCGCTTGCCGTCGCGCTCGATTTCCATGGCCAGCGGCTCGCCCGGATGCTGCGTGATCGCGATCCGCGCATCGATGAAGTTTTCAATGGGACTGCCGCGCATCGAAATGATCCGGTCGCCCAATTGCAGGCCGGCCTTTTCAGCCACCGAGCCCACTTTGATCGTCCCGATAACCGGGGGGATCACCGCTTTGCCATAAGCGAGGGTGAAGCCTGCAAGAATCAGCACCGCCAGCACCAGATTGGTCATCGGCCCGGCGACCGCGATCAGCGCACGCTGCCATGCGGGCTTGGCATGAAAGGTGCGGTTGCGCTCCGCCGCTGGCAGCGCCAGCCAATCCGCGCTCGGCGCGCCGGTCGCGTTCTGGTCGCCCGCGAACTGGACATAGCCGCCCAGCGGCAGAGCCGCGATTTTCCAGCGGGTGCCGCTCCGGTCGGTCCAGCCGATCAGCTCCTTGCCGAAACCGATCGAAAAGACATCGGCTTTCACGCCGAACGCCATGCCCGCCAGATAATGGCCCAGCTCGTGGACGAAAACCAGCGGCCCGAGCACCATGATGAACGCCAGCACGCTGAGCAATAGTCCCGGACTGTTCACATCTGGCATCACCGCAAGGGCTCCATCATTTCAAGCGCGCGGATCCGCGATTCCTCGTCCACGGCGATCACATCGTCGAGCGAGGAGGGCGGCGGCGGAAGCCCGCGCGCCAGCATCGTCTCGGCACATTGCACGATTCTGGTGAACGATATCTGACCATCCAGAAACGCCGCGACCGCGATTTCGTTTACCGCATTGAGCACCGCCGGGGCCGCGCCGCCCGCAAGCACGGCCTCGCGCGCTACCCGTGTGGCGGGAAAGCGCGCTTCGTCAGGGCGGCGAAAGGTCAATTCGCCGATGGCGGCGAGATCGAGCGGCGCGCAGGGCGTGTCCATCCGCGCAGGCCACGCGAGCGCCGAAGCGATGGGCACGCGCATGTCAGAGGGGCCAAGTTGTGCGAGCGTGGAACCGTCGCGATATTCGACCATCGAATGCACGATCGATTGCGGATGGACCAGAATGCGCAGCTTATCGATGCCGACCGGAAACAGGTGATAGGCTTCGATGAATTCGAGGCCCTTGTTCATCATCGTGGCCGAATCGACGCTGATCTTGGCGCCCATCGACCAGTTCGGGTGCTTGACCGCCTCGGCCGGGGTGGCGCGGTGCAGGCGTTCGATCTCCCATTCGCGGAACGGGCCGCCGCTCGCGGTCAACGTGATCATGCTGACATGCGCGGGATCATTGCCGGCAAGGCACTGAAAAATGGCGTTATGCTCGCTATCGACCGGCAGCAACGTCGCGCCAGAGCGGGCCACAGCCGCTGTCATCACATCGCCTGCGGAAACCAGCGCTTCCTTGTTGGCCAGCGCGACCGATTTGCCGCATTCGATCGCGGCCATCGTGGGGGCAAGCCCGGCGCAGCCGACAATCGCCGCCACGGTGATATCCGCCCCGCGCGCCGCCGCTTCGACCAGCGCCGCCGCGCCCCCCGCCGCCGCAATGCCCGATCCGGCGAGCGCATCGCGCAGCGCGGGCAGGCAGCTTTCATCGGCGACGACCGCCAGTTCGGCCCCGAACTCGCGGGCCAGCGCGGCCAGTTCCGCTGCCTGGCAATTGGCGGTGAGCGCGATAACGCGAAACGCCTCGCGATTTCGCCGCACCAGATCGAGCGTCGAGGTGCCGACCGATCCGGTGGCCCCCAGCAAAGTAAGCGTACGGCTCAAGATCGCGTCCCCCCGGATGCTGCCCATTCTGTTACGGCCCATGTTGTGCCCACGATGATAGCCACCGGGAGCAGCCCGTCAAACCGATCAAACAGCCCGCCATGTCCCGGAATAATCCGCGAACTGTCTTTCACCCCGGCGCGGCGCTTCAGCCAGCTTTCATAAAAATCCCCGGCCTGCGCCGCGATGGCGAGGCCAGCGCCGGTCAGCGCGGCAAGACCGATGCGCGTATTGCTGAAGGCATCGTCCAGCCCCGGGCCAGTGGGAGACATCGCCGAGACCGCGTAGCTAACAAACAGCGCGAAGGCCGTGGTCCAGAACGCCGCCGCCGCCATGCCGCCGGCCAGACCCGCCCAGGTCTTGGAGGGGCTGATCGCGGGCGCAATCTTGGGCCCGCCGATGGCGCGTCCAGCAAAATAAGCGCCGACATCGGTGCACACCACAAGGCCGACCACCCCGATCAGCAGCGGCACCGGCATCAACCCCAGCGCCAGTGTCGCCCAGCTGACATAGACCGCGCCGGTGATCACCGCCGCCGCCATCCGCGCCGGATCAGGCGCAATTTTCGCAGCTAGCCCGACATATTCGGCAAAAATGCCCAGCCCCACCACCGCGACAAAACCTTGCAAAACCGCGCCTCCTCGCCAGATCGCCACTCCGGCAATCACCAGCATGACGATGGCGGAGGCAACGCGCACAGGAAGATCGGATTTGACCGGCACGGCCGCGCCGGCCGCAGGCGCATCACCGTCCGCCAAAGCGCCGCTCGCGGGTGGCGAAGTGATCGAGCGCCTCGCGCAGATGTGCGGGCGTGAAATCGGGCCAGAGCACTTCGAGAAACTGCATTTCGGCATAGGCCGCCTGCCACAGCAGGAAATTCGAAAGGCGCACCTCGCCCGAAGTGCGGATCAACAGATCAAGCGGCGGCATGTCGGCGGTATCGAGCTCGGCGTCGATCGCCTCGACCGTGACCGCGCCTTTGCGCGCGGCGGCTTCGGCGGCACGGGCGATTTCCTGCTGCGAGCCATAATTGAGCGCAATCGCCAGCGTGGTCCCGGTGTTGTGGGACGTGCGCGCCAGTGCATCATCGATCATGGTGATGATATCGGGGGCAAACACCCCATAGTCGCCGATGATTTTGAGCCGCACATCATTGGCGACGAATTCTTCCAGATCGCTGCGGATGAAGGCGCGCAGCAGCCCCATCAGATCATTGATCTCATCTTCCGGACGGCGCCAGTTTTCCGACGAGAACGCATAGATGGTGAGCGCCTCAAGGCGCATGTGGCGGGCCGCGCGCACCACTTCGCGCACCGCCTCGACCCCGCGCTTGTGGCCGATAACACGCGGCAGATGATGCTTCTTGGCCCAGCGTCCGTTGCCATCCATGATGATGGCGACATGGCGCGCCGGTGCGCCCGGCGCGCCGGGTGCCTCCTGCACCTTCCGCTCGCTGCGTGCCCGCCCAAAGGTCACTTGCCGAGGATTTCCTTTTCCTTCTGCGCGGTCACTTCATCCGCCGCCTTGATCACCTCGTCGGTCAGCTTCTGCAGATCGGCTTCGCCGCGCTTGCGCGCGTCTTCGGCGATTTCCTTCTTGGCCTCGTCGGCTTTGAGCGCTTCCATCCCATCGCGCCGCACATTGCGGATCGCGATCCGCGCCTTTTCGGCATATTGGCTGGCCAGCTTGGCCAATTCCTTGCGGCGTTCTTCGGTCAGGTCCGGGATCGGCAGGCGCAGGGTATTGCCGTCGTTGATCGGATTGAGCCCGAGCCCGGCCGAGCGGATCGCCTTTTCCACCGGGCCGATGTTGGTCTTGTCCCACACCTGAACCGAGAGCATGCGCGGCTCCGGCGCAGAAATCGTGGCGATCTGCGTGATCGGCGTGCTCGCCCCGTAAACCGTTACCATCACCGGCTCGAGCAGCGCAGTGTTCGCGCGGCCGGTGCGCAGGCCCGAAAGATCGTGCTTCAATGCTTCGACAGCGCCCCTCATGCGGCGCTCGATGTCGGCCTTATCGAACTTGGCCATAAGTCAGGCTTCCTTTTGCACAATAGTATGGGTGCCCTCGCCCGCAAGAACCCGCGCGAGATTGCCGTGCTCCCGGATCGAGAAGACCACGATGGGGATTTCATTGTCGCGGCACAATGCCACGGCAGATGCATCCATCACCTTAAGATTGTTGGCCAGAACGGTATCATAATCAACCGTAACATAGCGCTTTGCCGCCGCGTTCTTTTTGGGATCGTCGTCATACACGCCGTCGACACTGGTGCCTTTCAGCAGAGCATCGCACTTCATTTCGGCAGCGCGCAAGGCCGCGCCCGAATCGGTGGTGAAATAGGGGCTGCCGACGCCTGCGGCAAAGATCACGATGCGGCCCTTTTCCAGATGCCGTTCGGCGCGGCGGCGGATCACCGGTTCGCACACCTCGTCCATCTGTATCGCCGATTGCACGCGGGTTTCCACGCCGATTTTTTCCAGCGCGCTCTGCATCGCCAGCGCGTTCATGATCGTGGCGAGCATGCCCATGTAATCGGCCTGCGCCCGGTCCATGCCCTTGGCCGCGCCCGCCATGCCGCGAAAAATGTTGCCCCCGCCGATCACGAGGCACAGCTCAAGCCCGGTATCCTTGGCCGCCTTCATCTCGCTCGCCATCTCCGCGACGAAATCGGTATCGATGCCGAACGGCTGATTGCCCATCAGCACCTCGCCCGACAGCTTGAGCAGAATGCGCTTGAACTTTGGGAGGCTCATCGGATCAAACAACTCATATCGGAGAACGCCGCCCTTATACGCAGAAGCGGCAAACTGCCAAGGGCGCGAAGCAGGCTTTGCCGGATCGCGGACATGAAAAACCCCGCGCGGCCCGAATGACCGCGCGGGGCAAAAACATAATCTTGGCGGTTACTTGATGCCCGCTGCTGCGGCCACTTCTGCGGCAAAGTCGGTCACTTCCTTCTCGATGCCTTCGCCCAGCTGGAAGCGCACGAAATCGGTCAGCGCGATCTTGGTGCCAGCGGCCTTGGCGGCGGCTTCCACCACTTGCGATACCGGGGTCTTGTTGTCCATGACGAACACCTGGCTGAGCAGCGCGTTGTCCTTGGCATACTTGGCCACGGCGCCGTCGGCGCGCTTGGCAAGGATGTCCTCGGGGATCTGCTTGCCGCTCTTGGCCGCTTCTTCGACTGCCTTTTCCAGCGCGATCTTGCGTTCGCGCTCAAGCACCAGCGGATCGAGATCTTCGATCGAGAGCGCCTGAGGAAAGGCCGCCGCGATGTGCATCGCGATCTGCTTACCCAGCGGTTCAAGCACATCCGCGCCAGCTTCGGATTCCAGCGCGACCAGCACGCCGATCTTGCCCAGGTTCGGGGCAGCGGCATTGTGCATATAAGGCACGATCAAGCCGCTGCTTACCGCAACCTGCTTGATCCGGCGCAGCTGCTGATTTTCGCCGATGGTGGCGACGTTGTTGGTCAGCGTTTCGCTCACCGTGCCGCCGTCCGGATAGGACGCTGCCTTCAAGGCTTCGACTTCGGCCATGCCGCCGGCGAGCGCCACATCGGTCACTTTGCGCACGAAATCCTGGAATTGATCGTTCTTGGCGACAAAATCGGTTTCTGAATTGACCTCGACCGCAACGCCCTTGGTGCCCGAAACGGCAATGCCGACGAGCCCTTCGGCCGCCGTGCGGCTCGACTTCTTGGCAGCGGCGGCAAGACCGCGCGCGCGCAGGGCATCAACCGCAGCTTCGAGATCGCCGCCAGTTTCCTCAAGTACTCTCTTGCAGTCCATCATGCCGGCGCCAGTGCGCTCGCGCAGGTTCTTCACGTCAGCGGCGGTATAAGCCATTGCGCCAATCCTTTGTGTTTGAAACGGGCATTAGTTCTTGCAGCGGATGCGGCCGGGCAGCTGTTGCAGCAACGCTTGCCGCGGGCTCGTATGCGCCAATCAGGTCAATTCAGTGACGGACCCGCGCGCAGGCGATGCTGGCGCGCGGGTCCGTCACTGTCGCCGCGATCAGACGTCGGTGGGTTCAGCCACGTCCGCCAAAACGGCAATCTCGATCGCTTCTTCATGCATCGGCTCGTCCATCGCGCCCAGATCGGCACCCGACGAGATTGCGGCATCACGGCCGCCGCGCGTGGCGGCTGCGGCAACCGCATCGCAATAAAGACGGATCGCGCGGCTGGCGTCATCGTTGGCGGGAACCGGGAAGGCGATGCCATCGGGCGAAACGTTCGAATCGAGGATCGCCACGACCGGGATGCCGAGCACATTGGCCTCCTTGATCGCCAGCTCTTCCTTGTTCGCGTCGATCACGAACATGACATCGGGAATCCCGCCCATGTCGCGAATGCCGCCGAGCGAAAGCTCGAACTTGTCGCGCTCGCGCGTCAGCTGAAGCACTTCCTTCTTGGTGAGGCCGGTGGTGTCGCCCGAAAGCTGCTCTTCCAGCGCCTTGAACCGCTTGATCGAACCCGAAATCGTCTTCCAGTTGGTGAGCATGCCGCCCAGCCAGCGATGATTGACGAAATGCTGGCCCGAAGCCCGCGCGGCCTGCGCGATCGGCTCTTGCGCCTGGCGCTTGGTGCCGACGAACAGCACTTTGCCTCCGGATTGGACCGTGGCCGAAATGAACTCGAGCGAGCGCGCCATCAACGGCACGGTCTGCGACAGATCAAGAATATGGATGCCGTTGCGAGCGCCGAAGATATACGGCTTCATGCGCGGGTTCCAGCGGTGCGTCTGATGGCCGAAATGCGCGCCGGCCTCGATCAATTGCTGCATTGTGACGACTGGTGCCGCCATAGGGTATTTCCTTTCCGGTTCGACCTCTGGGAAGCGCAGAACCACAGCGGAGATCCCGCTTATGGCACCGGTTTGGGTGCTTCCCATGTGGAATACTGAGGGCACGGACCTTAGGCACCATACCTAGGTCTTCCCCCAGCTATCAGGGCCGTTAGCCCAATCGCCTGAAGAAAGCCACGCGCAAATGCCAAAAATTTTTGCCGAAGCAGGATTTTCCGCTTGACCAACTAGAACAAAAAGAGAACAAGTAACTCATCGGCGCGCGGGAACGAACCCTTGGTCTCGCGCGTTGCCCTATCAACCCGGACAAGCGCCGACAGGATATACCCCGTTCGGCCTGACAGCGTAAGTGTAAATATTTATTGACACATAAAGTGTCCAATTTAGTTTACATAAATCTTATCGAAGTAATTAAGTATAAATACCCATGATTTGAATTTCCCCTCGTTGCAGGCCCAAATCTTGTTGAG
>NZ_CAMBTS010000013.1 GCF_945870625.1 Novosphingobium sp. Chol11
GGTTTTCCCGATCCTGCTCGATACCGACAATCCAAAGTTTCGCGATGCGATGGAAGCGATGCGGCTGGCATCGCTGCGGCTCGAGGCGGCACGGGAAAAAGCCGGCCTGCGCAAGCTGATCGCTCGCGCCGGTGTTCCCGCGCGATCCGGTCGATCAGGCTGTCGGTCAGGGACCGGGCGATCAGGCGGCCGAGCGGTTTGGTGCTGGCCGCGCTCGGCGAGAGCGGGATCGCCAGCGCAAACCGGGTCCGGTAAATGTCGCGCTGCGAGATCGTGGTATAAAGCCGGGCAAGTTCGGCATCCTCGCCCGCGCCCAGAAAGGCGAACGGCGCAATCAGCGCGCCGGTGCTGATCCCGGTGACGATCGAAAACTCTGGGCGGGTGCCGGATTTGGTCCACCCGTTCAGCAATCCGGCACCGAACGCCCCGTTATCGGATCCGCCCGAAAGCGCGAGCATTGCGGTCTCGCCATCGCGCCCACGAAACGAGGCGGTCATCTGCCGCCCGGCCCCCGGCGCATCGGCCCAGAACCGCGCATCGGCGATCCCAGGCACGGTGGCTGTCGCCGCCTGCGCTTCGGTAAATGCGCCGCGGTTGATCGTGGCGCACCCTTCCAACAGGAAGGATGCGCTCACGATGGAAAGCAGCAACACCGACTTTTTCCGTCTGCGCACGGCTGGGGCGATCCGGTCGCTCAATTGGGCTGGCTGCTCGTGGTGGTCACTGTCCGCTTGACGACGGTTTTCTCGGTGGCGGCGCGGCGGCGATGATGCACGATCTTGCGCTTGCGCACAGGCGTTGCGGCCCGCACCGGCGTCACCAAACTTGATCGGGTCGTCTCGGTCGAGACTGTTGCCGTGGTCGTTGCCGGAGGCACCATCATCACGACGGGCGGCTGTGCGGCGCGGGCATTGGCTGCGTCAGCCTCGGCGTTGGCAATCGCGGCGGTTTGCTGCGCCACATCGGCGCGGGCATTGGCATTGGCCGCCGATTGCATCGCGCCAGCGGTCATGGCGTCGCTTTGCGATCGCTGCGCGCTGACATTGGCGGCGCGCGCGCGGGCTACTTCGGCGATGGCGGTGTCGGCCAGCTTCGAGGCGTGCTGCGCATCGATGATCGCTTCGGCCTTCTGCCCGGCGGCAAGCTCCTTGCGCGCCAGCACCAGCGCGTTCTGCGCCTGGCTCTGGATCGCCAGCGCATCGCCATCGGTGCCCACCTTGATGGCGGCGTCGATCTTGCCTGTGGCTTCGGCGATGGCTGCGCGGGCTTTGGTCGTCTGGCTTTGGGCCATGGCGGGGGTGGTGATCAGCAGCATGGCGCTCAGCGCGATGGCGGAAGAAGCATGGATGAAGCGTTTCATGGTTTTCGTCTTTCAAAGGCGGCCGGTGCAGCGAAAGGCCGCTGTCCTAAGCCGGTTGATGGGATCATTCAGGTTATCCGCAGCGCGTTCGGCGGCGGCGCTCGATTGCGCGTCCACCGACCACGCCAAGGCCCGCACCAAGCAGGGTCCCCAGCGTCCGGTCGCCGCGGCCGGCCACTTCATGGCCGATCACGCCGCCTGCCACGCCGCCGATGATCGCACCGGTGGTGCCATCGGATTTGCGGCAGTAAGTCCGGCCATCGCGGCCGACGAAGGTCTTGTAATGCCTCGAGCCAGCGTTCGAATGTCGCTGCCGGGCGTTGGCTGGGCTTGATGCCAGCATGGCGCAAGGGGCGAGGGCAAGCAGAGCGCCCAGCACAAATCTGGTTTTCATGTGTAATTCAATTCTTTGGTTAAACCGGGCATCATTTGCCAATGCGGATGGCGTTGATCGGGCCCATCATCCCCATCGTCTGAAGCAGCCAGATGACCACCCCGATCACGACGACAATGTTAAGAATATTCTTGATCTTGCTATCCATCGGGATGTAATTGTTTACCAGATAGAGCAGGACCCCAACGACAACGAGGATTATGACTAAAGTAACGAGGGGCACAGGCGATCCTTTTATTTGGACGAAATTTATCCGAAGCATGTTTGATATTGATAAAATTGCGCGACTCATGGCCTGCGGTGGCTGCAAAACCACGCTGGAACCCGTTTGAACCTACAGACCCGATAACCATGATCGCGGCGGATTGTTCCCGCGGACAGATCTAGGCTGCGGTTTGGTTCGCTATTCGTGCGCGCTGGGCGCTTGAGCCTGAGGGGTGAGTTCCGAAACAGTCGCCTTTAGGCCCGCTCATGCGGTAGGCGACATCGAGCTGCCCCGCCTCGGCGGGGCATGGTCGATGTCGCTAGAACATCTGCATATAGTTGAATATAACTTGAGATGCAGGCGTGCGTCTGTTAATCCTCCAGCCATTGTAGAGGTGCCATGCCCAGCCGACTGACTGTTGCTCGCGAACCCTCCGATATTTTCAAAGTGATTGGCCATCCCGATCGCGTTCGGCTCATCGAGGAATTGCGGGTGGCTGATAAGGACGTGAACACGCTGGCGGTTCACACCCATTTGCCGCCGACCCGGGTGTCGCAGCATCTGGCATTGCTGCGCAGCCACCGGCTGGTCGATGAAAAGCGCGAAGGGCGGCACCATGTCTATCGGCTGACCCAGCCGGAAATCGCCCAATGGATCGTCGAGGCCATTCGCTTCATCGAGCAGCGCGGCCCGGCATCGCTGAGCGCCGAGGCTGAAGAGGCGCGGATGCTCTGGTCCTGAATTTTACGAGCTAACCCTAATAGCAGGAGCCTACCCCATGCCCCGTTTCGCCGCAGGCGTTGTCCGCTTTCAGACCGAAGTGTTCCCCCAGCAGCAGGCCTTGTTCGAGCAGCTGGCCAAAGGTCAATCGCCCGAGGCGTTGTTCATCACCTGCTCGGATTCGCGCATCGAAACCGCCATGCTGACGCAGACCGCGCCGGGTGAATTGTTCATCTGCCGCAATGCCGGCAACATTGTTCCGCCGCACACGCAGCAGACGGGCGGGATGACCGCGTCGATCGAATTTGCCGTGGCCGTGCTCAAAGTGCCGCATATCGTGGTTTGCGGGCATACCGAATGCGGCGCGATGAAAGGGGCGATGAACCCGGAAGGGCTCGATGGCTTGCCGCATGTGCGCGAATGGCTGGGCTTTTCCAAGGCAGCGGTCGACGTTGTCGCGCACATTGCCCAGGGCAAGAGCGATGCCGAAAAGATGCAGGCGCTGCTCGAACAGAATGTCATCCTGCAATTGATGCATCTTCGCACCCACCCCACAGTTGCCGCGCGGATGGCTGCTGGCGAGCTGCGGCTTCACGGATGGGTTTATGACATTCGCACCGGCGGCGTGATGGCCTATGACGAGGCGCGCAATGTGTTCGTGCCCGTCCCCGAACTCTATGCTGCCGAAGTTGCCAAGCACGCCAGCGACCATGCCGCCTGCGCCGTCTGACCGGAGACCGACTATGTCCAATTCTGCCGCTACCACCGCGCCATCGCCGACCGCGAGCAAGGCCCGGATGCAAGATATACTCGCTTCGATCGTCGTGTTTCTGGTTGCGCTGCCCTTGTGCCTCGGCATTGCCATCGCGTCGGGCGCCCCGCCCGCGCTTGGTTTGATCACCGGCATCATCGGCGGCCTCGTGGTGGGCTCCATCGCTGGATCGCCGCTGCAGGTCAGCGGCCCTGCGGCCGGCCTTGCCGTGCTGGTGTTCGAACTGGTGCAGTCGCATGGCCTGCCCATGCTCGGCGTTGTCGTGCTGATGGCGGGTGCGTTGCAGTTGCTCGCAGGTTCCCTAAAGCTGGGGCAATGGTTCCGCGCGATTTCCCCGTCGGTCATTCATGGGATGCTGGCCGGGATCGGCGTGCTGATTTTCGCCTCGCAATTCCATGTGATGATCGACGATAAGCCGCATGGCAGCGGGATCAACAATCTGATCGCCATTCCGGGCGCGATCATCAAGGCGATCTTCCCGCTCGACATGTCGGTGCATCATCTGGCGGCATCGATCGGGCTGGTCACGGTCGCCAGCATTCTGGCGTGGAACTTTTTCAAACCTGCGGCGCTGAAATCGGTGCCCTCGGCGCTGGTCGCGGTGATCATCGGCACGACATTGACCGCTATCGCCAATCTGCCGATTGCGCGGGTGAACGTGCCTGAGAGCCTCGTAGCATCGCTCAACATTCCGACTGCCGCCGGGTTTGCGCAGGCTTTTCACACCGACATTCTCGTGCTGGCGCTGGTCTTTGCCTTCGTCGCCAGTGCGGAAACGCTGCTTTGCGCCACGGCGGTGGACCAGATGCACACCGGCCCGCGGACCAAATATGATCAGGAACTGCGCGCGCAGGGCATCGGCAACATGCTGTGCGGTGCGGTCGGTGCTTTGCCGATGACCGGCGTGATCGTGCGTTCCTCGGCGAACGTGCAGGCCGGGGCTACAACCCGGCTTTCCGCCATTCTCCACGGCGCGTGGCTATTGGGCACCGTGGTGGCCGTGCCGTTCCTGCTCAATCAGGTGCCGACGGCGGCGCTGGCCGCGATCCTGGTCTACACCGGGTACAAGCTGGTCAATCTCGCCCAGATCCGCAAGATCGCGACGTTTGGCCGAGTTGAGCTGATGATCTATTTCGCCACGCTGGTGGGGATCGTGCTGGTCGATCTGTTGACCGGGGTGCTGATCGGCTTCGGGATTGCGGTGGCCAAGCTGGTCTGGTCGCTCACCCATGTGCGCATTGATCGGATGGAGGACGCGGCGACCGGGCGGATCGATTTCGACCTTCATGGTTCGGCCACGTTCGTTTCGATCCCGCGCATCGCCGCCGCACTCGACACGGTGCCGACAGGCTCCGATGTGCATATCCAGATCGAGCATCTCGACCATATCGACCATGCCTGTCTCGATATGCTCTCGGCCTGGGGCCGTCAGCACGAAGCAACTGGCGGCAAGCTGGTGCTGGAATGGCATGATCTGCAAAGCCGCTATGCCGCGCCGCAATCCGCCCAGGATCAGGCGGCAAGGCGCAAGAAGGCAGAAGCGGCCGGTTGAAATCTGTCCCGGCAAGGCCAAGCCTTGCCGGGAATGGGTCAGTTCCCCGAAGGCCCGCCAGACATCTTGACGGGAGCGCTTGACGGTATTCCGCCGCCGCCGCCGCCGCTGTAGCCATAGGCCTGCGGCAGAACCGGTCCCATCTTTCCGCGCGGCAGCGGCGCCGGCGCGCCTGCCGCATCTGTCGCACCGGCGGGGGCGGGCGGGGCCATCGCCGCCAGCGCCTCGGGCGGGCTGGTGCGCGCAGCTGGCGGCGCGGCCAGCGGGCTTGCGCCTTGCGCTCCGGCGCGGGCCGGCGTCCGGGCGAGGCGCGACGCAGGCGCAGTGGGTGCCGGTGCCACGATCGGCGCGTCTGCCATGCGGATCGCAGCGCGGGCAGGGGGCGCGGAAACAGTGGGCACCGCCGGTTCATTTGCGGCAATCGGCGCTGCTGGCGGCAACGCAGCGGGCGGAACGCTGGCCGGGGTGCCGATAAGGATCGACGCGGTGCCCGCCGCCAGCGCGCCCATCCCGGCGGCCAGGATCCACCCGCGCGCGGCGCGCCGCTGCTGCGGCGCTGCCGGGGTCGCCGCTCGCCGCGCGGCGGCGACGGGATCGGCAGTCAGCGGCGCGACTTGCGCCAGGCGCGGCACATCGCGGGCGATGCGCGCGGCAAGGTCCGCCGGTATGCGCGGGGTCACTGCGGTATCGAGCAGGCGGTCGAGCGCATCGCGCCGGGGCCGGGGTGAAAATGGTCTATGGTGGCTCATGTCATCGCGCTCACATGCTGGGGGGCAATCTCGCCCCATGCCTGCGCCCGCGTTTGCAATCGCTCGCGCATCAGGCGGCGCGCCCGGAACAACAGCGATTCGAGCGCCTTGATGTTAAGGTCGAGCACCTCGGCGGCGCTGGCATTCGACAGGCCCTCATAATAGCACAGCACCAGCGCGGCACGGTGGCGCGCAGGCAGGGCGGCCAGCGCGTCGGCCACAGCGCAGCGGGTCTGCTCCGCTTCGATCAGCACATCCGCCAGCGGAGCCGGGTCTGCGCGGTCGGGCACATCGGGGGTGACGATCACGCGAAAGCGCCGCTTGCGATCAAGGCACAGGTTCATCGCCACACGGTGGAGCCAGCCAACCAGCCCGGCGCCCGTTGGCTGCCAGCGCGGCGCATTCTGCCAAAGGCGGGTGAAGCATTCCTGCACCACGTCCTCTGCTTCGAAGCTGTCCCCCAGCATGCGCGCGGCGAGGCGATAGAGCTGCGGCGTATGGCGTTCCACCAACACGCCGAAGGCGTTCGCCGATCCCTGGCCCACGGCAATCATCAGCGCGGTGTCCTGTGCGTCGACCCCCTCACAATCTGGGCCTTCGGGCGCAGGATCAGCCATAAGCGGACGCGCCGAAGCGCAGATCAGCGCCGACTCGTCGCCAGAACCCCGGATCGGGTGACTGTCATGATCGAGCCTCACGTGGTGATTCCCTCCCCGGCCCGAATCATGCCCCAAAATGCCGCGCGTTGCAAAGCGGCGCATCGGCGGCCCATTTTCGGGCTGCTGTACCGCCACATTTTGTGAAGGGCCGCGCCGTTCCCCGCGTTAGGCGATGTGGAAGCTGCGGAGCGGCCGACCTCCCCGGGCCGGCTGCTGCGCAGTTTCCACCGGGCTTTCGTGCCGCAGTCTGTCCTATTTGGCCTGCTGCGCGAACCACGGCTTCATCCGGGCAATCGCCTCCTCCACCAGCGGCGTGGATACGGCAAAGCTGAAGCGCATGAAGCGGTGGCCGTTCACCGGATCGAAATCGATTCCCGGCGCGCCGGCAACCCCGGTCTCTTCGAGCAGCCGGGTGCAGAACGCCATGCTGTCGTCGGTCAGGTGCCCGATATCGGCATAGACATAGAACGCGCCGTCGGGCGGAGCGATTCGGGCAAGGCCCATGTCCGCCAGCGCGGCCAGCAGCAGATCGCGGTTGCGCGCATATGTTTCAAGGTGTCCGTCCAGCTCATCCCGGCAATCAAACGCGATGAGCCCGGCGTGCTGGCTGAGCGAAGGGGGGGTGAGAAACAGATTGCCCATCCGCGCCCGCGCCTGTTCGATCAGCGCAGGCGGCACCAACAGCCAGCCCAGCCGCCATCCCGGCATGCTGAAATACTTGGAGAAGCTGTTGACCACCAGCGCCTCAGGCTCGATCGCCAGCAAGGAAACGGCGGCGTCGCCATAGGTGATGCCGTGATAGATCTCGTCCGACACGATCTGGATGCCGCGCGCACGGCAGATCGCAACAATCGCGGCCAGTTCATCAGGTGCGATCACTGTGCCGGTGGGATTGGCGGGGCTCGCCAGAATAAGGCCGTCGGGCGCGGGGTCGAGCGCGGCCAGCGCCGCAGCGGTGATCTGGTAGCGCTCAGCGGGCCCGCATTCCAGTTCGACCGGCTCCATGAACAGCGCGCGCAGATTGTTGCGATAGGCGACATAGCCGGGCCGCGCCATCGCCACCCGCGCGCCCGGCGCAAAGCGCAGCGAGAGCGCCATGACCAGCGCAGGCGAAGCGCCGCAAGTCAGCACCACTTGCGCAGGGTCGATCGCGCACCCGGCGGTGTCGAAGTAATAGCGGGCGATCCGCGCCTTCAGCGGCTCGCTCTCCCAATATCCCGCCACATCGTCATCGAGCACGCGTCGCGCCTCGGCCAGGGCGGCGGCGGGCGCTCCGGTCGATGGCTGGCCAAATTCCATGCGGATGATGCTGCGCCCGCTTTCGGACAAGCGCTGGGCCAGGCTGGAAATGGCAATGGCGTGAAACGGTTCGAGGCGTGCGATCATCGCGCGCCATTAGCACCGCGTCAGCGCGCGATCAAAACGACATTAATGGCCGGGTCAACATTTCGCCGGGGTAACCGCGGGCGAAGGGTTATAGATCTGCGTCAGATCGCGGTCGTCGCGCACATAGAGCGCGGCTTCCTTGCGGATCACGGTGTCTTTGATCACCCCGTTGAAAAACAGCGGCTTGTAGTTGTAGGCCACCTCGACAAACATGATGGCCGCATCGCTTTCGGCGGTCATTGGCGAAGTGCCCTGGCCCATGCCCTTGAATGCGGTGCCCGTCTTGCCGGTGCCTTCCACGCCGTAGCGCGAGGCATAGGCATTGCTTCCCGAGCAGCGTTGCCACTGGATCCACTGGCCGCCCGAACTGTTGGTCTGCAGGCTCGACAGGATAATGCGCCCCCTGGTCGGGAAATCCAGACCCTTGACCGATAGCCCCGCGCCAGCGAACACTTGGTTGACATCGTACTCGCGGAATTGCGGCGCGCTGTTGACCTGCGTCATCTTGGCGCGGCTGGCATTATCGGCCACCGTGATCGCCAGCTGGTTGAGGCGGACATGCATGATTGTCAGATTGACGGTTTCGCCCCCGGTCAGCGACAATCCCATCAGAAACGGTGTCGCCAGCCCGACCTCGACCACGTTCACCGCGCTCTGGTCGCGCAATACCCGTCGCAACAGGCCCCAAGCGCGGCTCATGTGCACACCTGCACGCCAACGCGCTCGCTTTGGGTGGAGAAGGGCTGGTTCTGCAGGATGGTGGTCGAATTGACCTTCTGGGTTTTGGGCAATCCCCAGAAGGTGCCGATGTTGAACATCGTCGTATAACTGATGCTCACGGTGTAAACCACCACGTCATCCGCGCCGCCGAGGCCGGTCTTTCCCATATCTGCATCCCATAGCGAATTGCCGTTCATGTCGGTGAAGCATTCACCTGCATCGCGCTTGGCGTTCTTGTTTGTATCGGTGAAGTCTTCCGGCTTGCCGATGCTGGTGAATTCAGCGTAATTCTTGCGTGTGAAAGTAACAGTTGAGTTGGGAACGCCGGTTTTGATGATTTTGGATACCGCCGCGTCGATCGTGGTCTGGCTGGTCGGGCCGGTTTGCAGCGACGAATTGCGCGCCGCCGCGTTGACCGCGCCGGTCAGCACGCCTTTGACGTAGAACGAATGCGCCATCTCCAATGTGCCGAAGATCATCAGGAACAGCAGCGGCGCCATCAGCGCGAACTCCAGCGCCGCCGCGCCGTCCTGATCGCGCGCCGCGCAGGCAACAAGCGGTGCCACGCGCGCCGTACGGTGCGGGTGGGCCAGCGCGCTCACTTGTTGATCCGAAGGTCGGCGACCTGGCCCGCGATGTAGCGGAACGTGTTGGTCAGCTCGGTGGTGTTGCTGGCATAATAAGCGCGGTTCGCGGTCGCGCAGCTGGTCAGCTGCGTGTTGAGCGAGGTGCCGAAGCCGATCACCCAGATCGTGTAGCCCAGCGCTTTGGCCCTGCCGCAGGCTGCGACAAAGCGCGAGTTATGTCTGTCGCGCAGCGTCGAGTTCGACGATCCCTGCGGAGCCACCCGTTGGTCGTTCTGTTCAAGGCCATAGGCGGAGTACGTTGTCGACGAAGGGGCCATGTCGCCATCGGTCATGAAGATGATGTGGCGGCTGATCGAGGTTTGCACGCCGTTGCCAAACGCTTCGTTGACATTGTCGGCAAAGATTCCGGTCGGGCTGGCAAGGCGTCCGCCCCAGATCATCCCGATGTCGTGATACGTCGATCCAGTCGCGACCAGGCTGTCGAGATAGGTCGTCAGCCAGTTGGGCACGACGGTCGGCTGCGTGACATCGACATTGGTGAATTGCATCATCGGTGCCGGGCAGGCCTGGCCTACCGAGCTGGTGCCCGAGGTCGAGGTCGAGTCATAGACGGCGTTGTAAGTATTGCGATTGAACACAAGGTCGTCGACCGCGATCTTCCAGCTTGTCGCGTCATCGGTCGGCTCGCTGTCCATATCGAGATCGCTTGCGGCCGCCGGGATCGGGTTCCACGTTGCGGTTTGCACCGTGGCGCGCTCTTCGATGCAGCCGTTCCACTTGTCATTTTTCGTGGTGACGCCGGTTACGCCCGGCGTGCCGACGATTGTGCCAAGCGCACGCGCGTCATAATAACCGGCGGATGGAACCGTCGCAGTTGAATTGACGCTGCTGGCCAGCGTGACATTGCCCAGCCCCTTGTAGTCGGAGACGTTGACCGTGGCCTGGGTCCAGCGGTAGTTCGTGAACTGGTAGTTCGTGACATAGCTGGTGGTGGTCGTCGCGACATTGCGGATGCAGGTGCCAAGCGCGCTGCTGCCGCTACCCGAAACCCTTACCCAGCTGTTGGCGGAATATGCCGTGCTGGTTGTGATTGCAGGCGGGGGGCCGCCACCAGTCTCCGGGTTCGTGCCGACGGTCGGGAACCTGTTCTGGCGATAAAGCGTGCAATTCGCAGATGTAATGTTGTTTGGATAGGTCTGCGTGGTGGGCACCGAGCTTGTCGATGACGGGACATAGACCGGCGTATTGAAGTAATAGAGCCGCGTTTGATAGGGTGCGGTATCGTCAAAATAGCTCAACGGCATCTTGCCGCTTGCCACAAGCGAACTCGCGTTCACCGTCTGGCTGTAAGGCACAAAGGCGAACCGGATGCGGCTCTGCGCCGGATCGACCACAGCGGCCGCAACAGTGTTGTAGAACGAGGCGACCGCGCTGCGCAGCCCTACGATCTTGGAACTGCTGCCGCTGTTGCAAGAGCCGCCGCTAGGAGTGCATGCCATCGACCCGGTCACGTCGAGCACGAACATGACATCCGCGCTCGCCATCTGCAACTCGGCGCTGCACGTCACCGTCAGCGGGATCGTTTTCACCCCCGCGAGCGCCATGATCGTGGTGGGCACCACTGCCGTGGCCGAACCCGTGACCGATCCCTTGCCATCGGCTTGCGAGGTGAACGAGAGCGAGGTGGTATTGGTCTCCTTCGCGTTGAAGTTGAAGTTGAACATCTTGTTCGCCTTCGCAATCTCGGCATTGCCATAGGTGGCGCTCTTGGTCAGCGCCTTGCGCCCAGCGAGCACGCCAGCGTCGCAGGCGTTCTGCAAGCTGGTGCGCGCCATATAGGATCGGGCCATGTCTGTGCCGCTGCCGACCATCGAGATCAGCAACATCATGGTCAGGAGGATGAGGTCCATGGCGTTGCCGGCCTCGTCGCGCACCAAGCGCTTGACGAGCGACCTGAACTCACTCCGTGATGCCTGTGGCTGGCGCGACATCGTTAACCGTTCCTTCTCCACCGGGCCGGGCGCTGCCAGAGCAGTGCTCGCCAAGAAAAAAGACGCGCGGAATTCCGCACTTCAATTTGCCTGATAAGCCACGCGCTCCTTCCAAAGTGCCAAAGCTTCTGGTTAAGATCACGGTAACAAAGCCCGCCGGTTAAGCGCATTTATGGCGTGTTTGCGCGCTATTCCGGGCCGCCCACGCGCCGATCATCGACCAATCGCGGCGCAGCCACGCAAACCGGTTAAGCATATCGCGGCGGCTTGCCACTTTTTGTAGCGATTGCTACATGAGTGGGCGACTCTGGCGAGCACAAAGGAATGGCAGATGAAAATGGTCGGTTCTGCGCAGAACGACGGCGGGCTGAGCTTTGGGCAGAGCGCCATGCTGGTCGCCATTGGGATCGCGCTGTGGTTCGTGGCGGCCATGCTGCTGCGTCAGATCGCCCCGCTCGGTGTGTTCGATGGCCCGGCGCGGATCGCGCTCTATGCGCTGACAGTGCCGGGAACTTGGCCATTTGTGCTCCTGACGCAGCGGTTGGTGCGCCTTGCCCCGGACCAGATCGTGCCCGGGATCGCGCTCGTCACCGCTGCGGCTTTGCTGACCGATAGCTTTGTGTTCGCGTGGTTTCCGTGGATTTACGGCGCGGCGGAATACCATCGTGATTGCGCTGCCGCCGTTTTCTGGGGCGCGGCAGTCGGCCTGCTGTTAAGCTTTATCGCCGCCGCTGTGCGGCAACCCGCGCGCTAACCGATCGCAGCGACCATTTCTTCGGTCAGCCACTGGCCCAGCACGGTGCCCGCCGCGCTCACGGCCGCTTCCTCGCCCAGCGTTTGCGCCAGCTGCGCACAGATCGGGCCAAAGCCAAGGCCCTGCGCCGACCACGCCAGCACATCGAGATCATGCGCGGCGGCCCGGCGAAACACCGGCTCCAGCCCTTGCCGCCAGAACAGCAGCACCACCGGCTCCTCCTCGCGGCATGCGGCAGGCGGCATCTCTTCCGCCGCCAGCGCGCGCCAGATCGCATCGGCATTGCTCGCCAGCGTGATCTGGCGCAGCGAGGGCACCGCGCGGATCACCGCCGTGTCCCAATCCTCCACCGCCAGCGCTTCGGGCCGCAACGCCGCCGCATCGGCGCTCACGAACACTTGGCCCACCGCCCAATCGATCGCGGCGAGATCGGCAACCTCCGGGTCATCGGGATAAATCCGGGCGAGGAACGCGCCAAAGCGCTCGCCATAAGCGTCCAGCGTCCAGCTGGTCGGCGGATGCGCATCGACATAGCGCGCCGCAGCGGCCTCGAATGTGTCCTCGCCCAGCCAGCTGGCCACGCGCTTATAGTTTTCGCCGAGGCAACCCATCAGCGAAGTGCGGTAGTTGTTCTGATAGATCGCTGTCCCCGGACCGCCGCCCAGCCGCCACTCGGCGGTCTCGTCGGCCTCGACTAGCCAGTCGCGGAAAGTGTGCTGCAATTCGGCCAGGTTCATGCCGCGATCCTGTGCGCAGCCGCTTCGGCCGCAATGGTGCGCGCGACATCGATCTCTGCGGTCAGCACGTCCAGCTCGGGGATATTGTCATCGCGCTCGATCATCGTGGCAACCGCGCCCGCGCGCTCGATGGCGCTGCGATAAAGCGCCCAGACTTCATCGGGCACTGGCTGGTCGTGCGTGTCGATCAGCAGATGTTCGCCCTTCACATGCCCTGCCAGATGGATCTGGCCAACCACTTCGAACGGCACTCCGGCGAGATAGGCCTGCGCATCAAACCCTTGGTTGATGGCCGAAACATAGATGTTGTTCACATCGAGTAGCAGGCCGCAGCCGCTGCGCCAGGCCATTTCGGCGAGGAATTCCCACTCGGTCATCGCGCCGGGAAAGGCGATGTAGCTTGAAGGATTTTCAAACAGCATGGCGCGGCCGAGCGTATCTTGCGCGCGTGCGATATTGGCGCAGACCACGTCCAGCGCTTCCTCGGTATAGGGCAGCGGCAGCAGATCATGCGAATTGAAGCCATCCACGCCGGTCCAGCACAGATGGTCGGAAACTACGGTGGGTTCGATGATGTCGACAAGCTGTTTCAGCCGCGCGAGATAATCGCTGCGCAACCCGTCGCTGGAACCGATCGACATGGAAACGCCGTGCAGCGCCAGCGGATAGTTGGCGCGCGCTTTGGTCAGGGTATCGAGCGGCCTGCCGCTGTCGATCATGAAGTTTTCCGAGATCACTTCGATGAAATCAACCGGCGCGGTGCCCTCGATATAGGCGCGATAATGCTCGCGCCGCATGCCAAGGCCAAAGCCGGTGAGGCGATCCATGCTCGTGGCGGTCATGATCGTTCCTGGATCAAAAGGGGCCGAGGCTCCGCTGAGGGGGGGAAGGCGGAGCCCCGGTTTGGCGGGAAGGCTTACTTCTTTTCGGTCAGGCTGCCACCTTGCGCGGCGCACTCTTTGGTGGTCAGCGCCTTGAAGCCTTGGCCCTTGCACTCGTTCTGGCCCTTGCAGCTATGCGTGCCAGCGGCGCAATCCGACGAACCCTTGCAGGTGTTGATGCCGTAGCAGTGGACGACTTCGGCCGCAGCCTTCTTGGCGAGCACTGGCGAAGGCGCAGCCGCGAGGGCGACCGCGAGGAGGGCAGCATTGGCAGCAAGGGCGAAGCCGGATTTGGCGTTGATCATGGGAGGTCTCCTGAAAGAATGGGTTTGCGCCGGGGTGGCACATGCTAATTCGCCGATGTGCAGCGGATCGTTACAGATGGTTTCATCAGGCACAGAAAAAATTTTGTGCCGCCGCGCGCGATCTGCCAAAACCTGCGTCGGGGGCAAGAGTGTTTAGCTCTGAGGGGATCGAAACCGGATGATCGAATTGTTGACCGCGCCCACGCCCAATGGCTGGAAGATCTCGATCATGCTGGAAGAATGCGGTCTTCCTTATGAGGTCCGCTGGATCGCGCTGGGCAAGGGCGAGCAACACCAGCCGGAGTTTCTCGCCGCCAGCCCCAATGGCCGCATCCCCGCGATCATCGATCATGCCCCGGCCGATGGCGGCGCGCCGCTCAGCCTGTTCGAAAGCGGCGCCATCCTGATGTACCTGGGCGAAAAGACCGGGCAATTCCTCCCCGCCGCCCCGCGTGAACGCGCCGCTGTGCTGGCATGGCTCAATTGGCAGATGGGCGGGCTGGGGCCGATGCTGGGCCAGCACGGGCATTTCAAACTCTATGCGCCCGAACGGATCGCCTATGCCACCGATCGCTATCGCCGCGAGGTCTTGCGCCTGTTTGGCGTGCTTGATCGCCAGCTTGCAGGTCACGACTACATTGCCGGTGACTATTCGATTGCCGACATGGCTTGCTTCCCGTGGATTCAGGTCTGGCGCGCACAGGACATCGATCTGGCCGCTTTTCCTGCGGTCAAGGATTGGTACGAGCGGCTGAAACTGCGCGATGGCCTGCGCCGGGGCATGGCGCTGGGCCGCGATCAGCTGCGCAAAGGGCCGCACGACGCGCAGGCGCGCCGCATTCTGTTCGGCATCGAGGAGCAAGCCGATGGCCCACGTTGAATTCTTCTACGATCTGTCCTCGCCGTGGACGCGGCTGGCCTTTGCCAATATCCAGCCAATCCTCGCCGAGACGGGGGCGACGATCACGTGGCGGCCGTTTCTGGTCGGCGGCGTGTTCAATGCGGCCAACCCCGGCATCTATGAACGCCGCGCCGATGGCGGCAGCCCGGCGCAGAAGCATGCCTGGCGCTGGCTGTCCGAATGGGCGCGGCTGGCGGGCACGGCGATGGATTTTCCCTCCGTCCACCATCCGCTGCGCTCGGTCGCGGCGATGCGGTTTTGCTGCGCGCTGGAGCAGGATCAGGCCGATCTGGCGCGTTTTTCCGATGCCGCGTTCGATGCCTACTTCGGCGAGCAGCGCAATCTCGATGATCCTGCCGAACTCATCGCGGTCGCCAATGCTTGCGGTCTTGATGGCGTGGCGCTCGCCGCGCTGGCTGCCACTCAGCCGGTCAAAGACCGCCTGCGCGCCAACACCGACGAAGCCATCGCGCGCGGCGCGTATGGCTCGCCCACCGTGTTCGTGGAGGGCGATCATATGTATTTCGGCAACGACCAGCTGCCATTGGTGCGCCAGCGGCTGCTCGGGCCGCGCTAAACCTACCCACGCCCCCCGGCGCATGCCGGGGCCTCAGGCAGGATAAGCGCAATAACCCGCGCCCTTAGCCGACGGTCACGCCCTTCCAGAACGCGATCCGGCCACGAATGCTGGCGGCCTTGTCCTTGGGCTCGGGATAATACCACGCGGCATTGATGTTCTCGGCCCCGTCCACGTCCAGCGTATGATAATGCGCGGTGCCCTTCCACGGGCAGACCGTGGTCGTGTCGCTCGGCTTCAGGAAGGCGGCGTTGACCGCGCTTGCCGGGAAGTAGTGATTGCCTTCGACGACGACCGTGTCATCGCTGCTCGCGATCAGTGCGCCGTTCCATCGTGCTTCGACCATGCTGCGTCTCCTGCAAAAGCCGAAGATCGGGTGGATCGCGGCGGGCGTCAAGCCTTGGGGCTTGGCCTGTTCGGGCGGGAACCGGGTCCGCCTCAAAAAAACTTGGCTCCGGCCTGTGTAACCATCCCGCGCAAAGCCGCGAACTGTCTCCTGTGACCGGCGCGAACATCCGGGCACGGGAGGACGGCAGGATCGCAATAGTGAGCCCGCTGACACTCCGTTCTTGCATGGTATCAACCAAATTTGAAAGGAAATCCCCGTGAACATTACTGCAACTGCACTCGCCGCAACGCTCGCTCTTGGTCTGGCTGCTGGTGCCGCCCATGCCGCCGAAGGCAAGCCCGCCATGGAAAAGTGCTTCGGTGTTGCCAAGGCTGGCAAGAATGACTGCGCCGCCGGTGCCGGCACCTCGTGCGCGGGCACGTCGAAGGCCGATTATCAAGGCAACGCGTGGACCCTCGTGAAGGCCGGCACCTGCACTTCGATCAAGACGCCCAAGGGCAACGGTTCGCTGACCCCCAAGGCGCACTGATCGCGCGCCGCGCGCCGGATGCCGCAAAGTTTCGGCGCGCGGCTTGCCCCCTGAAAGGCGCACTTGATGCATTCGCTGACCATGATCTATCACCGGCTGGCCGCGCTGGCCGGCCGCATTCTGCCCGATGCCGTGCTGCTGCTGGTGGCCAGGCTGGGTATCGCGGCGGTCTTTTTCCAGTCCGCCCGGACCAAGGTCGAAGGGCTGCTGACGATTACCGACAGCACCTATTATCTGTTCGAAACCGACTACAAGCTGCCGTTTGTCGCGCCAAACATCGCGGCCCACATGGCGACCTATTCCGAACACCTGTTCCCGATCATGCTGGTCCTTGGGTTCGGCTCGCGCTTTGCCGCGCTCGGCCTGCTGGGCATGACCACCGTGATCGAAGTGTTCGTTTATCCAGATGCGTGGGCAACGCACCTCAGCTGGGCTGGGCTGCTGTTGCCGATCATCGCCAAAGGCGGTGGAGCGTTCTCGCTCGACCGTCTGCTGCGCCGGGACTGACCCGCGCCGCATGTTTCGTGCGCAGCCGCTGGCCTGCATCTCCACCCCGGGATGCAGGCCAGCTTGCGTTTAGATGACGCGCAGCCGCGCCGCGTAATTGGCGGCCTGCGCGGTCAGCGCGGCGCCCGAACAGACCTCGACGAGCGCCAACCCGTCAACCAGCGCCAGAATCATCGCGGCGGCGGCGGGGCGCTCCGCTTCGGGCGTGGCGCCCAGCCGCGCTTCGATCCAGCCGAGGAACCCTTGCGTGATCTGGTGGGCAATCGCGGGATAGGGTGCTTCGCCGCGCGCCGCGGCCGCAACCACTTCGATCCATAGCCGCATGAACGGCTTCATCGCGGGGGCGCTGGTCACGCGCACCGCCTCGCCGATCAGTTGTCCCGCGCTCAGCGCCGCGCCCGGGGGGATGGCATCGGCCAGCTGGCCTGCGCTATCGGCCGCAATCCGCGCCATGGTCTGCGCCAGCAGATCGGCCTTGTCGGTGAAGTAATACAGCAGCATTCGGTCGCTCACTCCGGCGGCGGCGGCGAGCTGGCGCAGGCTGGTCTGCGCCAGACCCGTGGCCAGCAAATGTGCGCCGATCGTCTCGATCACGCGCGCACGCTGCGTGTCGCGGATGCTCACCGCTTGCGCTTGCCGGGCAAGCCCGCTAGGAATGTAGCAGTTGCTACAAAGACTCGGTGGGAGAGTATCATGATCCTGTTTCGTGCATTCCTGATGGCCGTCTTTTGCGTGATCGCGGGGTATACCGCAATCGTCGTCGGCATGCATGGATCAGACTTCCTGCCACTGTTCAACGCCGACATTCTGGACATGACCTGGCGCGGCCAGTTCAACACCGATTTCCTGTGCTTTCTGTTGCTCAGCGCGATCTGGATCTCCTGGCGCAACGATTTCAGCCCAGCCGGGCTGATGCTGGGGGTTGTCGCGGTGTTTGGCGGCATGCTGTTTCTCTCGGTCTATCTGCTGATCGCCAGCTTCGCTGCGCGCGGCGATGCGGCGGTCTTGCTGCTCGGCCCGCGCCGCGCCGCCGCTCGCGGCTAAACAGACCGCCGCTCGCGGCTGAACAAACAGCATCGTCATCGCGGCCGCAGCGGCATAAAAGAGGCCGCGCGATGAAACTATTGCGGGCACGGGCGCGAACCTGTGTTCATGAAACATTCACGCCCCGCTCCCGCGCCAGCGCTTGCCATGCAGCCACGCGGCTTGCTAAATATGCCTTCCGATGGACCGCGCGCGGCGCGAAACGGGGAAGTGCCTTTGCTCAAGCCTCGCGATCCGCGCACGCCGCCTGCTGGTCCGCTGTCCGATCCGCTCCCAGAATCGCATGCAGGATCGCTGATCGATCAGATGGTCGCGGATCTTACGCCGGTCGATCCGCTGCGCCTGGTGGACGGGGTGATCGCCGGCCTTGCCGCGACCGCGCTAGTCGTGGGGGCGGTCGCGCTGTTGTTTGGTTGGCGCGACGATCTTCTGGCCGGGCAACCGAGCTTGCTGGTGGTGGCCCGTTCCGGCATCCTGTTGCTGGCAGGGGCTGCTCTGCTGATGGCGGTGGTGCTCGGTGCTTTGCCGGGGCGCGATGATCGCGCCGCGCGCCGCGCTGGAACACTGCTGCTCGGCCTGTTCCCGCTCGGCCTAGCCGTCCTCACCGGGCAAGCAGTAATCTCCCGCACCGGGCTCTCGTACGCCGAAGTGGGCGCGCTGTCCGCCGCGCGCTGCTTTGTCATTTCGCTGTGCTGCGCGCTGGTTGTCGCAGGCGCGGTGGTTGCCTGGCTGCGCCGCGCCGCGCCGACCGATCTCGCCCGCGCCGGCTGGCTCACCGGAGCGGCAGCGGGCGCCCTGGGGACTTTTGCCTACAGCCTGTTCTGCCCGTCAAACTCGCTGGCTTTTGCGGTCACGGTCTATCCCGCCGCCATCCTGCTGGCGGCGCTGCTGTCGCGGCTGGTCGTGCCGCAAGTGGTGCGCTGGTAGTTCAGCCCGCCTTGAGCGCGGCCAGCGCGTCGGCCGGTTCGGCGCGGTTGCGAAAATCAACATCGACGAACGCATAGCGCACCGTCCCGTCGCGCCCGATCACATATGTTGCCGGCACTGGCAGAAAGCCGCTGTCCGAACCGTAGATCGCGCCGAAGTCTATGCCCGACTTGCGGTAAAAATCGAGCATCGGCTCGCCCGCGAAAAACGCGAGCCCTAACGAAAGCGCAAGCCCATGATCGACATCGCACACCACCTCGGCCTGGCCGGGCAAGCTCTGGAGGATCGAGCGCGCCTCTCCGCCGGTTTCGCCAGTGACCTCCAGAAAGCGCGCGCCGGCGGCGTTCAATGCGGGCAAGGCCTCGCCCCATGCGGCAAGTTCGTGAACGCAATAAGGGCACCAGCGGCCCCGGCTGAAATTGAGCACCACTGGCCCTTCTGCCAGCAGCTCGTCCAGCGCCAGAAACCCGCCGCGCGCGCTGGGCAGCGCAAACTCGGGAAAAACCTCGCCCAGTTGCGGCGCGGCGCGGCCCACGCCAACCGACTTGAGGCCCGCCACGATCTCGTCGAAAAAGGCTTCCAGCGTGCGATAGGTCTCGCGCGTTGCGGCCAACCGCGCGGCCAGGGAATGGGCAGGAAGATGGGCCAATGGTGCGCTCGCGGCTGAGGTTTCAGAGATCATGCACCATCACTAGGCGGCGCTGCGCGATCATGGAATGCCCCGCGTGGGTATCAAGTCCATGCTCAGCGCCTATTGTCGGCCTCGTCGCTGGCAAATGTGTCCCATCGTTGCGCGCGCGCCGCGCGGACAAACGCCTCGGCGGCGATCCCCCGGCGGCGGCCCGCGACCGACGCGAGCACCACCTTTACCGCGGTTTGCGCAAACGGCAGCGGCACCGCAACCAATGGCGCGCCCACCACCCCCAGCGGCAGCCACGCGCAGCCGAGCCCGGCCAGCACCATCTGGCGCAATTGCGCGAGGCTGTGCGCCTGATGGCGAACCTCGATCTGCACCCCCGATTGCCCGGCGATGCGGGCCAGCCCGGCGCAGCCGTCTCCGGCATAATCGATCCACACTTCTTCTTCGAGCGCTTCCACGCTTTCCGGCGGGGTGCTGGCATAGCCGTGTTCGGGCCGGATCACGACCTGATAAACGTCCTCGAACAAAGGCCAGCGGTCTAGCCGGTCGGGCGCTTCCTCGGGCAGTTCGATGATGACGAGGTCGAGCGATCCGCCCATCGCCAGCTCGATCAGTTCGGCGCAGGAGCCGCTGGTCAGCGCCAGTTCGAGCCCGGCCAGCCCGTTGCCCAGTTCGGCCAGCACGCGCTGGAGCGCCGCATGCTCCACCGTGCGCGCCACGCCTAGCGTGAGCGGCGCGATTTCGGCGCGCCCCAGCCCGCGCGCCATCTGCTTGGCGGTCTGCGCGGCATCGAAGCTGCGCTGCAAATGCGGCAGCATCGCCTTGCCCAGCGCGGTCAGGTGCGTGCGCGCGCGCTCGCGCCGAAACAGCGGCGCGCCGAATTCCTCTTCCAGCTTCTGGATCGCCTTGGTCAGCGATGGCTGCGAAACATTGCACTCAATCGCCGCGCGGGTGAAATTCAGCAATCTTGCCGCCGCCAGAAAATAGCGGACCTGATGCATTTCCATCGCTCAAGATCCCGTCTCAATGCCCCTGCAAAGCCCGCCTGCGGCTCCATGCAGGACGGGGTCGCCCTCGGCAAGCGCGGGTGCCGCAATATGATTTATGCGTTTCACGCAAGAATGCCGAATTTGTGTGGTGGCAAAGCGAGCTAAAGTCTGTAGCGGAGGACGTATGAACGAACTGGCCGGCTGGATGCGAACCTTTGTCGCGGTGGCCGATGGGGCAAGCTTTTCGCGCGCGGCGCTGCGGCTGGAGATCACTCAATCTTCGGTTTCGCGCCAGATCAGCGCGCTGGAAAAGCATCTCGGCGCGCAATTGCTCCAGCGCACGACCCGCTCGATCGCGCTGACCGCCGAGGGCACCGCGTTTTTCGAGGCTGCGCTGCGCGCGCTCGCCGCGATCGACGAGGCGGAGGCGTCAGTCGGCCTGCATGGCGCGCTCAGCGGGCAAGTGCGGCTGACCGCGCCGCTCACTTTGGCGCAAGCGCGGCTGATCGCGATGATCGCGCGCTTTCAGCAAAAGCATCCGCGCATCGAAGTCGATCTGCGCCTGTCGGATCATGCGCTCAATCTGGTGTCGGACAATCTCGACTTTGCAATCCGCGTGGGGGCCATCGGCGATAGCCGCAATATCGCGCGCCGCATCGGGCGGGCAAGCCGGGTCATGGTCGCTGCGCCCGCCTATATCGCCGCGCGCGGGCTTCCGCAGCGGCCAGAAGACCTGTGGGACCACAATTGCCTGAGCTATTCCTTGCTCGCCACGGGCACGCGGTGGTCGCTCGCGGGCCATGCGCCGGTCGATATCCGGGGCAATTTCCGCGCCGACAGCCCCGATGCGCTGCGCGCCGCCGCGCTTGCGGGCGCTGGCATCGCGGTCAATGCGCGCTGGTTGTTCGAACCGGATCTGGCCGAAGGGCGGCTGTTCGAAGTGCTGCCCGCGTTTCCCCCGCTCGATATGCCGATCCACCTCACCATGCCTCCGGGCCGCTATCTGGCGGCGCGCGTGCGGGCGCTGGCCGACTTCCTGATCGAAGCCTTCGCCGCCGATCCGCTGCTCAGGATACCCTGATCGCCCGCGCAAACATGCCCTTTGGGAATGAACACTATGCCTAGCCGGTACATGGTCTTTGGACCCCGCGCGGCGCATTCTCCGTCTTGCCGAGAGACGAAGGAAACCACGATGACCAGCCAGACCGCCGCTCTTCATGAACCCGCTGCCAACCCAGAGGCCAGCCCGGCGGCCCCCAAGCGGCGCGCGGCCTCGTTTGCGTGGGAACAGACAATGGCCGCCAGCTTTGCTGGCGATGCAGCGGCCTATCGCTTGCTGCTGGGCGAGGCGAGCCGCTGGTTGAACCGCTACTTCGCCCGCCGTCTGCCCCCCGCCATGGTCCCCGATGCGGTGCAGGAAGCGCTGATGGCGCTGCATACCAAGCGCGCCACCTTCACCCCCGGCCGCCCGTTTCTGCCCTGGCTGGCCGCGATCGCCCGCTTCAAGGGTGTCGATTGCCTGCGCGCCGCGCACCGCACCCGCAGCGAGGAATTGAACGAGGCCGAACATAGCGTAGACAGCCATGAGAACGCGGCGCTCAGCATCATCGCGATCAGCGGGCTGTTCGATAATCTGCGCCGCCCCCAGGCCGATGCGATCCGGCTGGTCAAGCTTCAGGGCTTTTCGGTGCGCGATGCGGCGGCCCTGACCGGCCAATCCGAGGCGCTGATCAAGGTCAACATCCACCGCGGGCTAGCCACCTTGCGCGCGCTGTTCGGCAACACCGAAGAGCTGGGCGAACTGGCTGTCTGACACCTGCATGGACAAACCGCCGCGATGGTTTATCGCTTTGCCGGGCAAGGCAGAGGAACCGGCGGGATGGCGGCAGACACTGACTTTAGCGGCAGCCGCGTGCTCGTCGTCGGCGGCTCGAGCGGGATCGGCAATGGCATCGCGCAGGCGTTTCGTGCGCGCGGAGCGCGGGTGAAGGTCTGGGGCACGCGCGCTGCGGCCAGCGATTATAGCCTCGCCGAGGGTTCCGATCTTGCCGGACTGGATTACGCCTGCTGCGATGTCAGCGAGCCGGGCGCGGTCGATGCGGCCCCCGATCCGTTTGTCGATGGGCTTGACGTGCTGGTGCTCTCGCAAGGCACCGTCGTCTACCGGCGCGGCGAGTTCGAGCGGCCCGGCTGGGACCAAGTGATGGCGGTCAATCTCGATAGCGTGATGGACTGCGCGCGGCGATTCCGCCCGGCGCTGGCGGCATCGCGCGGCGTCATCATCATCGTGAGTTCGGTTGCCGGGTTCAAGGCCAATATCGGCAACCCGGCCTATGCCGCGTCGAAGGCCGGCGCGGTTAGCCTGACCAAGACTTTGGGCCAGGCCTTCGCCGCGCAGGGCATCCGGGTGAACGGGATCGCGCCGGGTCTGGTCGATACCAAGCTCACCAAAGTCACCACCGATCACCCCGAGCGGCTCGAAGGCGCGCTCGCGTCGATCCCGCTGCGGCGGCTGGGCACCCCCGCTGACATGGCGGGGGCGGCGCTGTTTCTCGCCTCGCCGCTGGCGGCCTATATCACCGGCCAGACCATCGTGGTCGATGGCGGGCTCACCTTGTAATTGTGCTGATGGAAGCTTGCACAAGCAGGCTGGTTCCGGGTTAAACAGGTCGCAGATGAACCGCCGACTCCTTCTTGCCGCGCTTCCGGCGCTGACCCTGCTGCTGGCCGCAGCGCCGCATAAGCGCCTGCGCCCAGTATCAGCTCCTGCGCTGATCCCGTTGGCAGACAGCGTGCATGTGCTGGTCGAGACCGAGCTCGGGCCGATCGAGCTTGATCTGGATGGCAAGCATGCGCCGGTCAGCACCGCCAACTTCCTGCGCTATGTCGATACGCGGCGGTTTGACGGGATCACGTTTTATCGCGCGATGCGGCTGGCCTTTGGCGATCAGCCAAATGGCCTGATTCAGGGCGGCCAGCGCAACGTGCGGCTACGTTTCCCCGGCATCGCACACGAGCCCACTAGCCAGACCGGGCTGCGGCATGTGGCGGGCGCGCTATCGATGGCGCGCTATGCCCCGGGCACCGCGACGGCGGATTTCTCGATCCTGCTGGCGGATATGCCCGCGCTCGATGCCGATCCGGCGTCTGCCGATCCCGAAACGCAGGCGGGCTATGCCGTGTTCGGCCATGTCGCGGCGGGGATGGAGGTGGTGCGCAAGATCTGGGATGCGCCGCTTTCGCCGACCGCGGGCGACGGTGCCTTGCGCGGGCAGATGCTTGAGCCGCCGGTCAAGGTGCTGCGCGTGCGCCGCATGCCCGCAATAGCAGCGGGATAAGGGCCACTTAAGCGCATTTGCCCAAGACCATTTGTTAACCGGAATTTGGTAGCGCGGCTTGTCGTTTGTACAAGCAGCAAGGCGGACCAGCGGGCTATGAATTCACGGGACAAGATTGGCGTTGTTGGCCTCGGATATGTTGGTTTGCCCATTGCCATCGCCTTTGCGCGGCAATATCAGGTGGTTGGTTTCGATGTCAGCGCGCTGCGCGTTTCGACGCTCAAGGACGGGATCGACTTCACCAACGAAATCTCGCCCGAGGAGCTGGCCGCCTCGACCCTCGTCATCACCAGCGACCCCGAACACTTGCGCGGCTGCGCGATCATCATCGTCACCGTGCCGACCCCGGTTGATGACAGCCACCGCCCCGATTTCGGCAACTTGCGCAGCGCCTGCACCGATATCGGCAAGATCATCGCGCCCGGCGCGATCATCGTGTTTGAATCGACCGTCTATCCCGGCGCGACCGAAGAAGTCTGCGCGCCGCTGATCGAGGCGGCATCGGGCCTCACCTGCGGCACCGACTTCACCATCGGCTATAGCCCCGAACGGATCAATCCGGGCGACAAGGACCATCCGCTCGAAAAGATCGTCAAAGTGGTCGCCGGGCAAGACCAGCGCACGCTCGATGCGCTCGCCGCGCTCTATGGCTCGATCATCACCGCGGGCATCCACAAGGCCTCGTCGATCAAAGTCGCCGAAGCCGCCAAAGTGATCGAGAACACCCAGCGCGACATCAACATCGCGCTGATGAACGAAATCTCGAAAATCTGCGATCTGGTCGGCATCCAGACCAGCGAAGTGCTGGCCGCGGCCGGCACCAAGTGGAATTTCCTCAAGTTCTATCCCGGCCTTGTCGGCGGGCACTGCATCGGGGTCGATCCCTATTACCTCACTGCCAAGGCCGAGCAGATGGGCTATCACCCTGAAGTGATCCTCTCGGGCCGCCGCATCAACGATGGCATGGGCAGCTATATCGCCCAGCGCGCGATCAAGCTCCTGGCGATCAACGGGCGGCCCTTGAAGCACGCGCGGGTCGGCATTCTAGGGCTGACGTTCAAGGAAAACGTGCCCGATATCCGCAATTTCAAGATCGAGAGCATTTACCGCGAATTGTGCGACTTCGGCGTGATCCCGCTGGTCCACGACCCGCTCGCCGATCCCGCCGCCGCGATCCGCGAGTTCGGCATCACGCTGCAGCCGCTGGAGGAAATGGAACAGCTCGACGCCCTGATCTACGCCGTCTCGCACCGTGATTATGCCGCCATGGGCGCCGCTGCGATCCAGGACCATGTCGCGCCGGGCGGGGTGATCATCGACGTGAAATCGATGCTGGCCAAAAACGAGGTCTGCCCGGACTTGCGCTATTGGAGCCTTTGATCGCAGTCGTCCGACGATGGTCGTCATCCTGAAACAAGTTCAGGACGGCGAAAAATGAATCGAGAGATCGTTCAAAATAACTCGCGGTTCGTTTAACGCATTGACCGCAACCCCATCTGGAGAAAGCACTTGGCAATCCTCGTTACCGGCAATGCCGGCTTCATCGGCTTTCACACCGCCAAAACCCTGCTCGAACGCGGCGATGATGTGGTCGGGATCGATGTGGTCAACGATTATTACGATCCGGCGATCAAGGAAGCGCGGCTCAAAATTCTGGAAGAAACCGCGCGGCAGACCAACGCCAGCTATAACTTCGTGCGCGCCAATCTGGCCGACCGCGACGCGGTCGAGCGCACGTTTGGCGAGAACGATATCCGCCGGGTGATCAATCTGGCCGCGCAGGCCGGGGTGCGCTATTCGATCGAAAACCCGCACGCCTATGTTGAAAGCAATATCGTCGGCTTCACCAATATTCTCGAAGCCTGCCGCCACGGCGGGGTCGAGCACCTTGTCTATGCCTCGACCAGCAGCGTCTACGGCGCCAATCAGGCGATGCCGTTCAGCGAACATGTCGGCGTCGATCATCCGCTGCAATTCTATGCCGCCACCAAAAAGGCTAACGAGCTGATGGCGCACAGCTACAGCCATCTCTACCGCCTGCCGACCACTGGCCTGCGCTTCTTCACGGTCTATGGGCCGTGGGGCCGCCCCGACATGGCGCTGTTCCTGTTTGCCCGCAATATCATGGCGGGCAAGCCCATCGACGTGTTCAACTATGGCAACCACACCCGCGATTTCACCTATGTCAGCGATATCGTCGAAGGGGTGATCCGCGCGTGTGATCATCCCGCCGCGCCCAATCCGGCGTGGGATGCGAAAAACCCCGATCCTGCCACCAGCAACGCGCCCTACCGGATCTACAACATCGGCAATAACAACCCGGTCAAGCTGACCGCCTATATCGAGGCGCTGGAAGAGGCGCTGGGCAAGCAGGCCCAGCGCAATCTCCTGCCGCTGCAAGCTGGCGATGTACCCGATACCTTTGCCGATGTCTCCGATCTGGAGCGCGAGCTGGGCTACAAGCCTGCCACCAGCGTGCGCGAGGGCGTGGCCAATTTCGTGAAATGGTATCAGGAATATATGTCCGCTGCCGAATAAGTCGGGCTATGCGTGCGGCCCTCGGGGGTATGCCAAATTTGCATATATTGCCCCGCCTTGCGCGGGCGTCTAGGCGGGTTTGATGGAGAGCCTTGACGATATCATTGCCGCGCATGCCGGGCGCGAGGGGCCATTGCTGCCCATCCTGCATGATGTTCAGGCGCGCTTTGGCGAGGTTTCGGAACACGCGATCCGCGCCATCGCCAATGCGCTGAACCTGACCCGCGCCGAAGTGCACGGGGTGGTAAGCTTCTATCACGATTTCCATGAGGTCGCCGATCCGCGCCCGGTGCTCAAGCTTTGCCGGTCGGAAGCCTGCCAGGCGCGCGGGGTTGAGGCGCTGGCGGCGGGGCTGCCCGATGATGGCCGGGTCAAGGTCGAGACGATCTATTGCCTCGGCCTGTGCAGTGTCGGCCCCAATGCAATGGCGGCGGGGAAGGTTCATGCCCGGCTCGATGGCGCAAAATTGAACGCATTGCTGGAGTCGCTGGCATGACTATGGTGCGGATCAGCGATGACGCGCTGGCGCTGGCTTGCGGAGCAGACGATGTGGCGGCGGCGTTTGCCGCGGCGGGCTGCACCGTAGAGCGCGTATCGAGCTGGGGCATGCACTGGCTGGAGCCGCTGGCCGAGATCGCTGGCATGGGCTTTGGCCCGCTAGGTCCCGGCGATGTCGCGGCGGTGCTGGCGGGCACCAGCACCAAAGCCGTGGGCAAGATCGCCGATCACCCGTTCATCGCGCGCCAGCAGCGCTTCACGTTCGCGCGCGCGGGCAAAACCCGGCCGCTCAGCCTCGACGACTTTGCCGCCAGCGGGGGTTGGGCTGGGCTTACGAAGGCGCGCGCCATCGGGCCAGAAGCCACCATCGCCGAAGTCACCGCATCGGGCCTGCGCGGGCGCGGCGGCGCGGGCTTTCCGGCGGGGATCAAGTGGACCACCGTGGCGCGCGCGCGCGGTGCGCGCAAATACATCGTCTGCAACGCCGACGAGGGCGACAGCGCCACCTTTGCGGATCGTATGGTGATGGAAGGCGATCCCTTCATGCTGATCGAGGGGATGGCGATTGCCGGGCTCGCGGTCGGCGCGGGCAAGGGCTATGTCTATATTCGCAGCGAATATCCGCATGCGATTGCCAAGATGCAGGCCGCGGTCGAAGCCTGCGCGCCCATCATCGCGCCATTTGACGTTGAAATCCGCGTCGGCGCGGGCGCCTATGTTTGCGGCGAGGAAACCTCGCTGCTTAACAGCCTGGAGGGCAAGCGCGGCGAAGTGCGCGCCAAGCCGCCGCTGCCTGCGCTCGAAGGGCTGTTCGGCATGCCAACCGTGGTCAACAATGTCCTCACGCTGGCCGCCGTGCCATGGATCATGGCGCAGGGCGGGGCGGCCTATGCCGCTGTCGGCTTTGGCCGCTCGAAGGGCACGATGCCGATCCAGATCGCGGGCAATGTGAAGCACGGCGGATTGTTCGAAGTGGGCTTCGGCATCACTTTGGGCGAACTGGTGAACGAAATCGGCGGCGGCACCGCCTCCGGCCGCCCGGTGCGCGCGGTGCAGGTCGGCGGGCCGCTCGGCGCGTTTCACCCCCCGGCCGATTTTCATTTGCCGTTCGATTACGAAGCCTTCGCCGCTGCCGATGGCCTGATCGGCCATGCCGGCCTCACGGTGTTTGATGACAGCGCCGACATGAGCAAGCTGGCGCGCTTTGCCATGGCGTTTTGCGCGGCGGAAAGCTGCGGCAAATGCACCCCCTGCCGCATCGGCAGCACGCGCGGGGTCGAATTGATCGACCGCATCCGCGAGCGCTCGGGCCGCGCGGCGGACAAGGTCGAGGCGCTCCCGCAAATGCACAATGCCCGCAAAGGCGCGCGCTCTTTGGACGAAGAAGTGACCTTGCTCGAAGACTTGTGCGAGACGATGAAGTTCGGCTCGCTCTGCGCGCTGGGCGGGTTCACGCCTTACCCGGTGCTTTCGGCGCTCAAGCATTGGCCGCAGGATTTCGGGGTGGGCATCCCGCAAGCGGACGCGGCGGAGTGACGATGGGTCGCGCCAACATCCTTCGACAAGCTCAGGATAAGCGGGTGTTGCTTTGGGACTCAAATCCCCTGACCCAAACCCCGCTCGTGCTGAGCCTGTCGAAGCACAACAGCGCAACGTGGCCCCAAGCATGATCCTCGGCGCAGTCCTCGCAGGCGGCCAATCCTCGCGCTTCGGCAGCGACAAGGCGCTCGCCGAGATTGGCGGACAAACCCTGCTCGCGCGCGCCGTCGCGTCGCTCGAAGCCCAATGCGACGCGGTCGTGGTGATCGGGCGAGCGCAAGCACCGGTGCCCGTGCTGCCCGATTGGCCGCGCGCGCATATGGGGCCGCTGGGCGGGATCGCCGCCGCGCTGCGCCATGCGCAGGCTGCAGGCTATGACGCGGTGATGACTTGCGCGGTCGATAGCGTCGGGCTTGGCTGCGATGCGCGCGAGCAGCTCTCGCCGCCGCCATCCTATTGCGAGAGCCAGCCGGTGATCGGGCTGTGGCCTGCCGCTGCTGCGTCTGAGGTCGAGGCGATCATCACCGGTGAGGGCAAGCATTCGATGCGCGCCTTTGCCGCAATGATCGGCGCGCGGGCGGTGCAATTGTCCTCCATTCCTGCTAATATCAACACGCCGGCAGACCTTCTTGCTGCCGAGGAGCGCAACCATGGGTTATGAGCGTCAGGCCGATTTCGGCACCCCGGAAGTCAAGTCGGACATCACGGTCACGGTCAATATCGACGGTCGCGCGGTCAGCGTGCCGGCGGGCACCACCGTCATGCGCGCCGCCGCGCTTTCGGGCGGTTCGATCCCGAAGCTGTGCGCCAGTGATAACCTCAAGCAGTTCGGCTCTTGCCGCCTTTGTCTGGTCGAGATCGACGGAATGCGCGGCACCCCCGCCTCGTGCACCACGCCGGTGGCCGAAGGGATGCAGGTCCACACCCAGACGCCCGGTTTGCAAAAACTGCGCAAGGGGGTGATGGAACTCTACATTTCGGACCATCCGCTCGATTGCCTTACCTGCAGCGCCAACAACGATTGCGAGTTGCAGGATCAGGCCGCCGCCGTGGGCCTGCGTGATGTGCGCTATGGCTACGCAGGCGAGAATCATCTGGGCGAGCAGGCCGATACCTCTAACCCCTACTTCGATTTCGACCCCTCCAAATGCATCGCCTGCTCGCGCTGTGTGCGCGCCTGCGATGAAGTTCAGGGCACCTTCGCGCTCACCATCGAGGGGCGCGGCTTTGCCAGCAAGGTCAGCGCGGGCGCGGCCTCTGACAGCTTTTTGAGCTCGGAATGCGTTTCGTGCGGGGCCTGTGTGCAGGCCTGCCCCACCGCCACCTTGCAGGAAAAGGCGGTCAAGGAAATCGGCAAGCCCGAGCGCGCGGTGGTCACAACGTGCGCCTATTGCGGCGTCGGCTGCACGTTCCGCGCCGAAATGCGCGGTGAGCAATTGGTGCGCATGGTGCCATGGAAGGATGGCAAGGCCAATCGGGGGCATTCCTGCGTCAAGGGCCGCTTCGCCTGGGGCTATGCGCAGCATCAGGAGCGCGTGCTCTCGCCGATGATTCGCGAGCGGATCGACCAGCCCTGGCGCGAGGTCAGCTGGGACGAGGCGCTGGCCTATACCGCCAGCGAATTGAAGCGGATCGCCACAAAATATGGCCGCAATGCGCTGGGCGGGATCACCTCCAGCCGCTGCACCAACGAGGAAACCTTCCTCGTGCAGAAGCTGGTGCGCGCCGGTTTTGGCAACAACAACGTCGATACCTGCGCCCGCGTCTGCCATTCGCCTACCGGCTACGGCCTCAAGACCACTTTCGGCACATCGGCGGGCACGCAGGATTTTGACAGCGTCGAAGATAGCGATGTGATGCTGGTGATCGGCGCGAACCCGACCGACGGGCACCCCGTGTTCGCCAGCCGGATGAAGCGCAGACTGCGCAAGGGGGCAAAGCTGATCGTGATCGATCCGCGCCGCACCGATCTGGTGCGCAGCCCGCATCTCGAGGCCGATTTCCATCTGCCGCTGCGCCCCGGCACCAATGTCGCGGTGCTCTCCGCGATGGCGCATGTGATCGTGACCGAGGGGCTGGTCGATGAAGCCTTCGTGCGTGAGCGCTGCGATTGGGACGAGTTCAGCCACTGGGCCGAATTCGTGAGCCAAGAGCGCAACAGCCCCGAATTCCTCGAACCGGTCACTGGCGTTCCAGCCGCCGATCTGCGCGGGGCGGCGCGGCTGTTCGCCACCGGAGGGAACGGTGCGATTTACTACGGGCTAGGCGTCACCGAGCATAGCCAGGGCTCGTCCACCGTGATGGCGATTGCCAACCTCGCCATGGCGACGGGCAACATCGGCCGGCGCGGCGTCGGCGTGAACCCGCTGCGCGGGCAGAACAACGTGCAGGGCGCGTGCGACATGGGTAGCTTCCCGCACGAGCTTTCGGGCTACCGCCATGTCTCGGACGCGGGCGCGCGCGCCTTGTTCGAGGCGGAATGGGGCGTGGCGATCGATCCCGAGCCTGGCCTGCGCATCCCCAACATGCTTGACGCCGCAACCGACGGCGAGTTCAAGGCAATCTATATCCAGGGGGAAGACATCCTCCAGTCCGACCCTGATACCAAGCATGTCTCCGCCGGGCTCGCGGCGATGGAATGTGTCATCGTCCACGACCTGTTCCTCAATGAAACCGCGCATTACGCGCATGTTTTCCTGCCGGGCTCCACCTTCCTTGAGAAGAACGGCACCTTCACCAATGCCGAGCGGCGCATCCAGCCGGTGCGCAAGGTGATGGAGCCGCTAAATGGACCAAAGGGGAACGGTCTTGAGGATTGGCAGGTCACGCAGGAACTGGCCCGCGCGATGGGGCTCGATTGGAACTACACCCACCCGCGGGAGATCATGGACGAGATCGCGCGACTGACGCCCTCGTTCGCCGGGGTCAGCTTTGCCCGGCTCGATGCCGAGGGTTCGCTGCAATGGCCGGTCACCAATGCCGCGCCAAACGGCTCGCCGATCATGCACATCGATGGCTTCGTGCGCGGCAAGGGCAAGTTCGTGGTGACCGACTATGTGCCGACCGACGAGCGCACCGGCCCGCGCTTCCCGCTGCTGCTCACCACCGGGCGCATCCTGTCGCAATACAATGTCGGCGCGCAAACCAGGCGCACCGCCAATTCGGTGTGGCATTCCGAAGATCTGCTTGAAGTGCACCCTCAGGACGCGGAGAATCGCGGGCTAAAATCGGGCGACCGGGCGCGGCTGGCCAGCCGGGCGGGAGAGACGACCTTGCGCGTCACCGTGACCGACCGGGTTGCGCCGGGCGTGGTCTACACCACCTTCCACCATCCCGCGACGCAGGCCAATGTCGTCACCACCGACTTTTCGGACTGGGCAACCAATTGCCCCGAATACAAAGTGACCGCAGTCCAGATCACACCGTCCAACGGGCCGAGCGAATGGCAGGAAGGCTATGAAGCGCTGGCGCAGCGCGCGCGCCGCATCGAAACGCAAGAGGCTGCCGAATGAGCGCCGATACCGGCGAGAAACTGGTTTACATGGTCAACCAAATTGCTCGTAATCTGACGCACGAATCCAATCCTGCGGATGTGATTGCAAGACATGTAATCACGTTTTGGTCGCCGCGCATGAAGACCACGTTCCTCGACTGGGTCGCGGCGCATGGGCTGGCGGGGCTCGAGCCTGCGGCGCAGGCGGCGCACACCCTGTTGGCCGGCGCGGGCGCGGATGCTGCCTGAAGGCGCCGCGTCGCACCCGCTGAGCGAGCATTTTGCCGACGGACGAAGCCCCCGCGCACTGATCCGCGGGCTCGCGATCGAAGCGCCCATCGCGCTCGAAATCAACGGCGTGGGCTATGCCGTGATGATGGCGACACCCGCCGATCTCATGGATTATGCGCTGGGCTTTTGCCTCTCCGAACAATTGATCGCCGCGCCGAGCGAGTTCGTCTCGGCCGATGCCGTGCTCGTGGCCAGCGGCGGGTGGATGCTGCGGATCCAGGTGGCAACCGGGAGCGCCGCGCCCTTGCTCGAACGCGCGCGGCTTCGGCTTTCCGAAGGAAGCTGCGGGCTGTGCGGGATCGAAAGCCTTGAGCAGGTGCTGCGCCCTTTGCCGCCGGTCACTGCGCGGATCGCGGTGGAACCCGCCGCCATTTTCCACGCGGTTGCGGCGCTGCCCGGCCTGCAACCGCTGGGCGAGGCGACCCGCGCGGTGCATGCTGCCGCGTTTTGCACCGCCGATGGCGCGGTCCGCCTGGTGCGCGAGGATGTCGGGCGGCACAATGCGATGGACAAGCTGCTCGGCGCGATGGCGCTTGCGGGGCATGCGGCGGGCGATGGATTTATCCTGCTGACCGCGCGGTGCAGCTTCGAACTGGTGCAAAAAGCGATCATCGCGGGCTCTCCGCTGCTGGTGACAATCTCGGCGGCATCGACGCTGGCCGCAGAGCAAGCGGCGGCGCATGGGCTGCGGCTGATCACGCTCGCGCGCGGCGACAGCTACCTGTCAGACTAACTCGCCCCCCAAAACGCACCCCGGCCTCCGCCGGCGCGCGCGGAGCTGTTCCTGTTGTGCAGCGATTGCCCTATTGATCGCGGCGTGATCACTGAACCTGCCACGACGCGCTTTACCGATAGCCCGGCTGTAAACCCGCGCCAGCGCGCGGCTCTGATCGGGTTGATCGCGTTGCTCTATGGCGGGCTGATCGTGGCATTGGTGCGCGGGCTCAGCGGGGTGGCGGCCCCGGATGCCGGGGCGGGGCCCGGCCCGGCATTGGTGGCTCTCAACATCTCGGCAGACTCGCCGCCGCCGAGCCCGTCCGGCAAGGAGCCCGCAGGTGCGCAGGCGGCGATGGGCAAAAAGGCGCGGCCGAGGGACATCGTCGCTCCCCCCGCGCGCATTCCTGCCAAAGCCATTGTGGCGGCCCCCGCTGCTTCAAGCGGCGCAGATACCCGCTCGGGCGCCAGCGCCGCTGGCGCAGGCACCGGCGGCGGCGGAGCCGGCACCGGCAGCGGGGGCAATGGCGCTGGCGCAGGCGCGCAGCGCGCGGTCAAGATCGCGGGCGAGATCACCTCGGCGCGCGATTACCCGGCCAAAGAGCGCGCCGCGCGGCAGGGCAAGCAGGTGATCGTAGTGCTGCGCATCGGCATCGATGGCCAGCCCAAATCGTGCCGGGTGCATAAACCAAGCGGGGTGGACGCCGCCGATGCCGCGACTTGCGCGCTGGCTCTCAAGCGGTTTCGCTTTCGTCCCGCGCAGGATAAGGCCGGTGCGGCGATAGAATCCGACTATGGTTGGGAACAGCATTGGAACGCGCCTAAAGGTTGAAGCGTTACAATTTGGTAAGAATGACCCGCTATTGCCTGAATAGCGGTTGTGCCGCAGGGGCTGACGAACTCGCCTTCGGCACACAGGAACAAGGACGACGATGGACATTATCATCCCGGTTGTATTGTGCGGCGGCAGCGGCACCCGGCTCTGGCCGCGCTCGCGCAAGGCCAAGCCCAAACCGTTTCTTCCGCTGGTCGGCGAGAATACGCTGTTCGAGGCAACCGTGCTGCGTTGCTCCGCCGATGCCGGGTTCGCCGCGCCGGTGGTGGTGACCGGCGCGCTGCATCTTGAGCATGTCGAGGCGCAATTGCCCGATCTTGCCGCCAGCCGGATCATTATCGAGCCAGAGGGCAAGAATACCGCCGCTGCGATTGCGCTGGCTGCGCTGAGAATGCCCGAAGACGCGGTGATGCTGGTGTGCCCCAGCGACCATCACATCGGCGAGACCAGCGCGTTTCAGGCAGCGGCGCGCGAGGCGGCGGCGCTGGCGGCGCAAGGCTGGCTGGTTTCGTTCGGGATCGCGGCGACCGCACCCGAAACCGGTTTCGGCTATCTGCAACAAGGCGAGCCGATTCCGGGCAGCCTTGGTTTTCGCGTCGCGAAATTCGTCGAAAAGCCTGATCTTGAGCGGGCGATGGGCTTTCTGGCGCAAGGCGGCTATGCTTGGAATGGCGGCATTTTTGCATTTCGCGCCGGTACTTTTCTGGCGGAGCTCGAAGCACATCGACCGGCGCTGGCCGCTGCGGTGCGCGCGGCCAATGCGGGCGGCGTGGCCGATGGTCATCGCTTCCACCCCGCCGCCGCCGCCTTCGCGCTGATCGAAAGCGAATCAGTGGATTATGCGGTGATGGAAAATACCGCGCGCGCCGCCATGGTTCCGGCGGTGATGGCTTGGTCCGACATCGGCAATTGGCAGGCGCTGCACGAAGCGCAACCGCGCGATGGGCAAGGCAATGCGGTCTCGGGGCGGGCCGAGCTCAAGGACTGCGCCAATGTCCTGGTGCACAGCGACGGCCCGCGCGTTTCGGTGATCGGCGTCAGCAATCTGATCGTGGTGGTCGATGGCGATGAAGTGCTGGTTACGTCGGCTGATGGCGCGCAGTTGGTCGGAAAGCTGGACGGCGCGATCAATCAATGAGCGCGCTGCCCACCCGTGAAGTTGAGAAAGTGTGGGGCAGGGACACGCTGCCCGCGCCGTTTATTGCACCAGATGGCCAGCGGATTGGCGAAATCTGGTTCGAACCGCCGCCGCAAGTGCCCACATTGCTGGTCAAGTATATCTTCACCAGCGAAAACCTCTCGGTGCAGGTCCACCCTGACGACGCGCAGGCGCTGGCTTCGGGCGAAACCGCGCGCACCGGCTATGGCGGCAAGGAAGAATGCTGGCTGGTGATCGATGTCGATCCCGGCGCGGCGCTGGGGGTGGGGTTCAAGGCAGCGCTCGATGCCGCCGCGATGCGCGCCGCCGCACTCGATGGCTCGATCGAACATCTGCTGGCGTGGCATCCGGTGCGCGCGGGCGATTTCTTTTATATTCCGGCGGGAACCGTCCATGCCATCGGGGCGGGGGTCAGCCTGATCGAGATTCAGCAGAACTCGGACATTACCTATCGGCTTTATGACTATGGCCGCCCGCGCGAGCTGCATCTCGATGCGGGCATGGCAGTGGCGAAGGGCGAGGTGCACGATCCGGCGCTGCGCCGCCAGATCCCCGAAACCGGCACGATCGAGCTGGCGCGCGGGCGCTATTTCACGGCACACCGGCTCGATGGTGCGCCCGACGAAGCGCTGCGCGCCGAATATGACGGCCCCATGCTGGTCATTCCGCGCACCGGCGAAGTGCGGCTTGACGGCCAAGTGCTGCGCCCCGGCGATTGCGCCTGGGCTCCTTGGATCGACGCGCTGGATTTTTCGGCAAGCGGCCTCAGCATCGTGGTGCATGCGGCGCGATGACCAGCGCGCCATGATCGCACAGACCATCCAGCTGGCGCTTGCGCCGGTGTTCGTGCTGGTGGCGATTGGCAATATCATGAATATCCTGACCACGCGGCTCGGCCGGATCGTCGATCGCTCGCGCAGTTTGAAGACTCTCCATGCCGCAACCAAAGACGCGCAGCATGATGAGGTTGTCGTCGAAATGCGTTTTGTCGACCGGCGGATTCAGCTGATTGGTCGGGCTTTGCTGGTATTGGTGATGAGCGGTCTGGGCATCGGCGTCACCGTCGGCATGGTGTTCATCGGTGAAATTCTGGGGATTGAACTGCGCACTTTGACCGCCAGCACGTTCTTCCTGTCGATCAGCCTTCTGATGCTGGCGCTGGTTTTCCTGCTGATGGAAACGCGGCTGGTGGCGCAAAGCCTGCGCCTGCCGCCCGAACTGCTCGAGTTGCACCGCAAGGATATCTAAGCCAGCAGCTTCTCGCTCTTTTCGCGGATCACGCTTTCGATCATGCCGCGCGCAAAGCCGAGGCCGGGCGGCATCGTCACTTCGAAAACCAGCGCGGTTTCTTCGATGGTGGCGGTGCAGGGCACGGCGAAGCCCATCGCGCTCACATCCATGATCAGCGTATCGGCGTCGCGCCAGTGCTGCTCAACCGAGGCGAGCCCGCCGATCAGCGCGCTTGTCTTGATCGAAGCCTCATGGCGGCGCGCTTCGAGGCGGCGGCGCAGTTCGTCCTTGCCCAGCATATGTGCGATGGTGATCCGCATCAGGGCTGTCCTGTCGGCGCAGCGAGCGAAGGCGCAGGTTCCAGCACTTCGCCATATTTGTAATCGAGAAAGCGGCCGCGCACCGCTAGCGCGTCAAGATCCCCCGCTGCCAGCTGGCGCGTCACCGCGTCGATTTCGGCGCTGATCTTGCCAAGGCCATCGGCAAGCTGCTGGTCCGCGCTGCGCCCGCCGCGCTGTTCGGCTTTCAAATGCGGCGGGATGCGGCGATAGCTATCTACCATGCCGGGGAGCAGTTCGCCCACCAGCTTGCGCACTTCGCCCACCGCCGGTTCGGCCGGGTCGATCCCTTCGAGCTGGAGCCCCAGCCCATCGAGCTGCACCCCGATCTGATCGACCAGCCGCACGGCGGGTGCGGGCAGCGCAGGTCGCTGAGCTTCGAGCCATAGCTCGGTGCGCCCGACCATGCCGCGCACATCGCCGCTGTTGAGCGCCGACAGGCTCGGCACCTGAAGCCGGGGAAAGACGCCGAACAGCAACAGCGCCGCGATCACCGCCAGCGCCGTGACGAACAGGCCGGTCAGCCCGATCCCGTTCATGGCAAGGCCGGTTGCCATCGCCGCAATCAGCACTGCGGTGACCGCCACGGTCATGCGCACGGCCTTGCGCGTCAGGTGGCGGCGCTTGATCTCGGACGAGCGCTGGCCGATCGAGCCGCGCCTGCCGCCCTGCTGGCGCACCAAGGCGGTGCGCGCGGCAGAAAGGGTGCGGGCGCTGTCGCTTGCCGGGCTGGTCATCGCGCCCGCGCTCAACCTTCGATGCTCAACAACGAGGGCGCCTCTCCGCCCGCCAGCCGCGCCTGCGCCGCGCCTTCGGTCCGCGCGATATAGCCCTTGGATTTCTCGACCTCGCTTGAAAGTGTGTCGATCGTTTGCTTCATCGAATCGAGCGCTTTCAGCTTGAACGTGTCGATCGTGTCCATCGTCTCGTAGATGTTCTGAAACGCGCGCTGCAGCGTCTCCATCGGGATCGTGCTCGATGCTGCTTGTTCGTGGATCTTGGCGGTTTGTTCGCGCAGCAGCTTGCCGGTGGAATCGATGATATTGGCGGTGGTGGTGTTAAGCGCGGTGATCTGCGCCAGGACCAGCCGCTGATTGGTCATCGCTTGCGCCACCGTGACGGCGGTGCGCAGCGCGGCCACGGTGGTTGTGCTGGCGCGGTCGACGCCCTTGACCAGCTCGACGTTGTTTTTCTTGACCAGATCGAGCGCGAGATAGCCCTGCACGCTCACCGCCATTTGCGTCAGCAGGTCCTGCGTGCGCTGCCGCGTGTAAAACAGCGCGGATTCGCGGATCGCCTTGGCTTTCGCCGGATCGCTGGTATCGAGATCGAGCGCCGCATCCTCAAGCTTCTGATCGAGCACTTTGGAAATGTGGACCATCTGCTCCAGATTGCCCATCGCTTCCCAAAGCTTCTGGCGTTCCACATCGATGGCGGCGTTGTCCATCAAGAGCTCGTCCTTGCCCGAGGCCAGCCGATCGAGGATCGCCTTGATGTGGCCTTGCGCCGAGGTGTAGCCATCGAAATAGCTCTTCATGGTGTTGCCGAAGGGGATGATGCCGAGGAATTTGCGGCCTGAGGATAGATTGCCCTGGCGGCCCGGATCGAGATCTTCGACCGTGCGGCGCAGCGCCGCCAGATCGGTACCGACGCCGCCCTCCTTGTTCATCGCGCGCAGCGGCCTATCGAGAAAGCGGTTCGACATGCCCGCCGCCGCGGCGATTTCCTTGCGGCCCATCGCGGTCAGTTGATCGACCCGCTTGCCAAACTCAGGCCCTGCGGCATCCTGCGCAATCAGATCGGCGACAAAGGCATCGGCCTTGGCCTCCAGCTTGGATTTCGCCTCGCTGCTCACCGGCACCAGCCCGGCGGCCTGCGTCGGCGCCACCACCGGCACCGGATCGGGCGCGGTCAGCACGATGGGTTTGGCGATGTCGATTGCAGGTTCCGTGGCCATGGTCGCTCTCTCGATAAATGGCCCGTTGCGGGCGCGCAGCCACGAAGATGGCAATCCTCGTAGCGCGGTGCAAGTGTATTGTTGGGTTAATACACTATCGCCCAACCCCCCCCGTTGCCAAACCCCTTGCCCTATGGGCGCGCTGGACGCGTCCCATCAATGCAGGCCATGGGCATTGCGATGGAAACCATGGGTCAGGAAAAGCGCTGCGCGGTGTTTGGCGCGTCCGGCGGGATCGGCGCGGCGCTGGTCGCGGCGTTGAGCGTGCGCGCAGATGTCGCGCAAGTATGGGCAGGCGGGCGGTCCGGCGTCGGGGTGCCGGGGCCGAAGGTGGCGTCCTTTGCGTTCGATCTGCTCGATGAAGCCAGCATCGCTGCGGCCTGCGCCGCGATCGGCGGCCCGCTCGATCTGGTCATCGTGGCCACCGGGCGGCTGACGTATGCTGATGGGGCAGGCCCCGAAAAGAGCACCCGCGCGCTTAGCGGCGATCACCTCGCCGAAATGTTCGCGATCAACGCGGCCGGCCCCGCGCTGATTGCCAAGCATGCGCTGCCGCTGCTGCGCAAGGACACGCGCGCGGTGTTCGCGGCGATCTCGGCGCGGGTCGGCTCGATCGGCGACAACCGGCTCGGCGGCTGGCACGCCTACCGCGCCAGCAAGGCCGCGCTCAACATGCTGGTCCGCACCATGGCGATCGAACTGGCGCGCACCCACCCGCAAGCGCTGGCGGTGACGCTGCACCCCGGCACCGTCGATACCGCGCTGTCGCAGCCGTTTCAGCGCGGGGTCGCTGCAGAAAAGCTGTTCACGGCGGACTATTCGGCCGGGCGGATGCTGGCGGTGCTGGATGGCCTCGCACCATCGCAGAGCGGCCGGCTGTTTGCGTGGGACGGAGCAGAAGTGCCGTTCTAGCGGGGATGGGCTGGCGGAACTTTGGCGTTGTTGCCGCGTTTGCAGAACAACACCAATCGTCAACTCTGGAGAGCCGCCATGCTTTGGACCATCGCCGTCATTCTCATAATCATGTGGGCTGCCGGTTTTCTCGCGTTCCACATCTCAGGCGGGCTTATTCACCTGCTGCTCGTCGTCGCCTTGGTCATCTTCATCTATCAGCTTATCACCGGGCGGCGCAGTATCTAGCCAAGCCGCGCTTCCATCGCGGCGATGAGCGCATCAAGAGTCCCCAGCCTGTCAAGCGTCGCCGCGTCAAGCAAAGTCTCGATCTGCCCGCCGCGCTCGCACAGCACGGCGGGCAGCGTCACGTCCTTATAAGGCGTGTCGTCCTTGTGATAAAACACCACCGGGATCGCAAGGGCTTTGAGCCACTTGCGCCACTGCGGGTGCATCCGCAGCGAACCATAGGTGATCGCGCATAAGCTGCACGGATAAGTCGCCGGTGACAGCGTCTTGTGCACCGAATCGAGAAACGCCTGCACCAGGCCCCCGTCGGCGTTGTAGACGAAGATCAGGCGGTCGGGCGTGGCCATCAGTACTGGGCCGTTTAGGCTGCCAGCTTGTAGGGCTCGATCTCGCCTGCGAGATAGAGCTTCTTGGCCTTGGCGCGGCTCAATTTGCCCGAGCTGGTGCGCGGCAGAGTGCGCGGCGGCACCAGCTCGATCACACAATGCATGCCTGTGATCGAGCGGACCTTGTCGCGGATCTGGTTGCGCAGTTTGATCCGCTCGTCCGGGTCGGAAACGCGGCAATGGACCAGCACGGCGGGGGTTTCCTCGCCATTATCGGCCTCGACCGAGAACGCGGCGATATCGCCCTGATGAAATCCGGGAAGCTGCTCCACCGCCCATTCGATGTCCTGCGGCCAGTGGTTCTTGCCGTTGATGATGATCATGTCCTTAGCGCGGCCGACAATGAACAGATAGCCCTCTTCGTTGAGATAGCCCATGTCGCCGGTGTCAAGCCAGCCGCCGACCATGCAGGCCTCGGTCGCCTCCGCATCGCGGAAATAAGAGTGCATCACCGAAGTCCCCCGGCACCACACTTTGCCGATGTGATGATGCGCAAGTGCCTCGCCGGTCTCGCCGCGCACTTCCAGATCCATGCCGCGCACCGCCACGCCGCAATTGACGATGGCGCGGTAGCGCGCCGGGCGCGAGAGATCGCGCGGAGCGCCCGAGAGGCGCTCTTCCTCGACCAGTTCGACCCGGATGCCTTCGCCCGGCGGCATCAGCGTGACCGCCAGCGTCGCTTCGGCGAGGCCGTAGCTAGGGAGGAACGACGATGCCTTGAAGCCCGCATCGGCAAAGGCATTGACGAAGCTTTGCATCACATCGGGGCGGATCATGTCCGCGCCGTTGCCCGCCACGCGCCAGCGCGACAGGTCGAACCGCTCGGCGACATGCGACTGGCTGGAAATGCGCCGGGCGCAGATGTCATAGCCGAAGGTGGGCGAATAAGAGAGCGTGGTGCCGGAATTGCGGCTGATCAGATCGAGCCAGGCGAGCGGGCGGCGGGCAAAATCCTCGGTCCGCAGGTAATCGACCGAAACCTGATTGGCGATGGGCGAGAGGAAGCAGCCGACCAGACCCATGTCGTGATAAAGCGGCAGCCAGCTGATCGCGCGGTCGCCCGGCTGAAACGCCATGCCATGCGAATGCCCGGCCAGATTGGCGAGCAGCGCGCGGTGTGTGACCGCGACGCCATGGGGAAAGCGGGTCGAACCGCTGGAATATTGCAGGTAGCTGATCGCATCGGGATCGGGCGCGGGCAATGCCGCGCCTGCCGGTGTCGTTTCGGCAAAAGCGCTCCAGCTCATGCCGGGGCAGCCCTGACGCTCGGCGGCAATGGCGCACATGCCATCCAGCTCGTCTGGATAGAGCAACAGCGCCGGATCGGAACTGCCGAGTTGGACCGCGATCTGGTCGATGTAGTTTTCCTTGCCGCCAAAGCTGGTCGGCAGCGGCAGCGGCACCGGCCAGACACCGGCATACATCGCGCCGCAGAACAACGCGGCAAAATCGGCCCCGGTCTCGGCGATCAGCGCAACCCGGTCGCCCGCGCCAAGGCCGTGCGCGATAAGCCGCTGCGCCGCGATCAGCGCATCGGCGCGCAGCTGCGCATAAGGATAAGCATGGGTCAGAACCGCGCGCGCATCATGAAAATTGAGGCCACAAGGCCCCGCTGCGGCGAAATCGAGCGCTTCGCAAAATGTACCGAAATCGGCAAACCGGCGGGGGCGGGGATCAAGGTTGGGCGTCGGGATCAGGTTTGCCTGTTCAGCGACAACGTCCGAAATTTTCATGCGGTACTCCGGCTCTATCATTGCGTGCAAACTGCGCAGTTTGCGGGCTCTTGTGGCTTTGGCGCGAACCCGGCGGCGTCGGCGGTCGCCGCACCATGAACCGCGCATTCGTCCCGAAAAGAAACGTTCATATTCTCATTTAGCCGTGACTGTGGCACGAATGTGGCATGTTAACACAATCTCCCCGGCGGCCGCGCCCGGCAAAGGCGTCGCCGCACCGGGAACGTCCTGTGCCAAAGCCGCTCGATGCGGCGCAGCTCGATGCGCTGGCGCTGGCCTATGTGGCGCGCTTTGCCACCAGCGGGGGCAAGCTTTCGGCTTATCTGGCGCGCAAGCTGCGCGAGCGCGGGTGGCAGGACGGCGCGCCGCCGCCCGATGTGGCTGCGCTGGTTGAGCGCATGGCGGCGCAAGGCTATATCGACGATGCCGGCTATGCCCTGGCCAAGGGGCAGGGGTTGCTGCGCCGGGGCTATGGCGCGCGGCGGATCGAAGGCGCGCTGGCGCAAGACGGGATCGCCGCCGAAATCCGCGCGCCTGCGCAAGGCGATGAGACACAGCGCCGCCGCGCCGCCTTGGCCTTTGCGCGGCGCAAGCGGTTCTGGCCCTTTGCTGAAGCGCGCAGCCTTGACCGTGCCGTGCGCGAAAAGCAGGTCGGCGCGTTCCTGCGCGCCGGACACCCTCTTGCCTATGCGCGCAGACTGGCCGATGCAGCGAGCCTCGAAGATGCAGAGAGTTGGGCCGATGAAGACCTTGAACCGAATTGATGGGATCCGGATTTCTGGCCTGGCCTTCGCGCTGGGGATGGCGGCGTGCTCGCCAGTGGCGGCGGGATCGGCCAATGCACCAACATCCGCGCAAAGCGATGCTGCGCTTGCCGTCCATCCGGTTTCCGGGCTCAAGGTGGTGCCGCTGACGGTAAAAACCGCCTCTGGGGTGCACAGGTTCAAGGTGGAGCTGGCGGCCACCGCCGACGAGCAGGCCAAAGGGCTGATGTTTCGCACCGCGATGGGCGCGGATGAGGGGATGATCTTCCCGATGGACCCGCCGCGCCGTGCCTCGTTTTGGATGAAGAACACGGTGATCAGCCTCGATCTCGTGTTCGTCGGCCCCGATCACAAAGTGCTCAATGTGGCGGCCAATGCGGTGCCTTGCGATCCCACGCCGCTGTCTGCGATCGGCCTCACCGGCAGCGTGCTCGAACTCAATGCCGGGCGCGCGGCAGAGATCGGGATCAAGCCGGGCGATGAGGTGAACTGGTAGGCTGCAAAAGCAAGCCGCCGGCCCACTCCCCGCTTGCCCAAACCCACCGTAAACCGCTAAGCGATCCGGCGATGAGCATCCTCGGCAAAATTTTCACCTGGTGGGACGGTGCCACCGTAGGCACCATGTTCGATAACGCGCTGAACGGCGTGGAAGTCGGCCATGATGCGCAAGGGAACCGCTATTTCCATGCGCGCAAACCCTATCCCAAGGGACATCCTTTTGCCGGGCGCGAGCGGCGCTGGGTGATCTATAACGGCGCCAACGATGCCAGCCGGGTGCCAGCCGAATGGCATGGCTGGCTGCACGGCAGCTTTGACGGCCTGCCGCAAAGCAATTTGCCCGCAGCGCGCATCTTCGAGGTGGACTATACCCCCAATGCCACCGGCACGGCGCAGGCCTATCGCCCGCAAGGCGCGCTTGAGCGCGGCGGCAAGCGCGCGGCGGCAACCGGTGACTACGAAGCCTGGTCGCCAGAAGACTGATGCGGCGCGCCGCAAAGCCAGCGCGGGTTGCGGCTGGCCTGTATTTTAGCTGCCTCATCGCAGCCGCATTGGCCGGGTGCAGCCAGCAGGGCGATGCGCCCGCGCCGCCGGCTGAGGCAACGCAGTCCGGACCGCGCGCCGCATCGGGCAATGGCGCGGTGGTCGAAAGCGCTTTCGGCACGCCGGTGCGCGACCGCGTGGCAACGCTGGGCCTGCTCAACAAGCGCAACAACATCACGCAGGATGTGGTGCTCAAAAGCGGCGATTCGCGGCGCATCGGCAATGTGATCATCAAGCTGGCGACCTGCGAGCGCACCGCGCCGTGGGAGGATCCCACCGAAACCGGCGCGTTCGTGCAGGTGTTTGTCGAAGAGCGCGCCACCACGCAGGACAAGCTGGCCTGGCACAAAGTGTTCTCTGGCTGGCTGCTTCACAATTCGCCCTCGCTCAATGTGGTCGAGCATCCGGTTTATGATGTGTGGGTGAAGGACTGCGCGATGAAGTTTCCGGGGGAGGAAGACGGCCCGCCCGACGCCGCATCTGCCAGCAGCGCGGCAAAGCCCGCGGGCACGGTTGCCGCCCCGGCGGCCGGGCCATCGCCGGAGCCAGCCGCCGCCCCCCAGCCGCCGGGGCCGCCGCCTCCGCGCGAACCTGCTGGATAAGGGCGCAGCGCCGCTTTCAGCCGCTCCAGATACTGCGCCTGGGTGATCTCGATCGCGCCGAGCGAGACGAGATGCGGCGTGGTGAATTGGCAATCGAGCAATTCGCACCCTGCACGCCGCATCGCCGCAACCAGCCAGGCCAGCGCCACTTTCGAGGCATCGCTGGCGCTGCTGAACATGCTTTCGCCGCAAAACACGCGTCCGAAACCAACCCCGTAAAGCCCGCCGACCAGAAATCTCTCGCCTTCCTCGTCCACAGCCCAGGTTTCGATCGAATGAGCATGGCCCAGCCGGTGCAATTCGCGGTAGCTCGCGCCCAGGCGCAGGCTGATCCAGCTGTCTTCGGCGGCGGCGCGCGGCGCGGCGCAGGCAGTGATCACCGCATCGAACGCGGCGTTGCAGGTCACGTGAAAGCGCCCCCGGCGCAAGGTGCGCGCCAGCGACTTTGCCATGTGAAAGCCCTGCAACGGCAGGATCGCGCGCATTCTGGGCTCCACCCAATAAACGTCGGGATCATCGCGGCTGTCGGACATCGGGAAAATGCCGACGCGATAGGCCTTGAGCAGCAGCTCGGGCGGGATGATGGGGGGGTGGCCCAAGGACATCAGGACATTATGCAATCAGAATGTTCTCTCTCGCGGTTGCGCTGGCGGCGTCAAGCGATTAAGGGCGATTTCCCGGGCACAGGAGTGTAGCTCAGTTGGTAGAGCATCGGTCTCCAAAACCGAGGGCCGTGGGTTCGAGTCCCTCCACTCCTGCCAAGATTTTCTGACAACCTGATAAATCTCCCGTGGCGCGGGCCGCGGCGCTTGTGCTTGGCCGGACAAGCGGACATGTTCGCCTTTCGACAAGTCGATTGGGAATCCATCATGTCCGTTCACGCCTATGGTACGCACGCCGCCGATCGCCCGCTGGAAGCCCTGATCATCGAGCGCCGCGCGCCCGGCGCGAACGATGTCCAGATCGAGATTGCCTTTTGCGGGGTGTGCCATTCGGACCTGCACACCGCGCGCGATGAATGGGGCGGCACCCAGTGGCCCTGCGTGCCGGGGCACGAGATTGTCGGCCATGTCAGCGCCGTGGGCGACGGCGTCAGCCGGTTCAAAGTCGGTGATACGGTCGGAGTCGGCTGCATGGTCGATAGCTGCCACGCCTGCTCGGCCTGCGACGAAGGCCTCGAGCAATTCTGCCAGACCGGCATGACCGGCACGTACAATTCCCCGATCGCCGATGCGCCGGGCTACACCATGGGCGGCTATGCGCAGCGGATCGTGGTCGATCAGGCGTTCGTGCTGAACATCCGCCATCCCGCCGCGCAGCTTGCCGCCGCCGCGCCGCTGCTCTGCGCCGGGATCACGCTCTATTCGCCGCTGCGCCATTGGCAGGCCGGTCCGGGCAAGAAAGTCGGCATCGTCGGCATCGGCGGGCTGGGGCACATGGGGATCAAGCTGGCGCGGGCGATGGGCGCGCATGTGGTGGGCTTCACCTCGAGCGAGGCCAAGCGCGCCGATATCCTCAGCCTTGGCGCGCACGAGGTGATCGTCTCCAAAAACCGCGACGAAATGAAGGCGCATCTGGAAAGCTTCGATCTGATCATCGATACCGTGGCCGCCAGCCACAATCTGGATCAGTTCACCACTTTGCTGAAACGTAACAGCACGCTGGTGATGGTGGGCGCGCCCGAACATCCGCATCCCAGCCCCGCCATCTTCGCGCTGCTGATGCGCCGCCGCTCGATCGCCGGGTCGATGATCGGGGGAATCGCCGAAACGCAGGAGATGCTTGATTTCTGCGCCGAGCACGGCATCGTCGCGGAGATCGAGATGATCCCGATCGATGGCATCAATGCGGCCTATGAGCGGATGCTGGATAGTGATGTGCGCTACCGGTTCGTGATCGATAACGCCACTTTGGCGGGTTAGGTTCAGCGCGGGGCCGGGCGCGCAGCGTCTGGCCCTTGCATTTTGCGGCGCGCTGTCCTACCTCGCGTGCTCTTCCGACATCGGAAATTCGCCAGCCCCTCCCGAACCTGTTCGGGGCGGCGATGACCCCTAGCCGGAAGCCGTGTATTTCTGGGCATGCGCAAGCAGAAGCGAGACGAACAATGGCGAAGACCAGCCTGTCGGAATTTATCAACCAGGTGCGCGCCGAAACGCGCAAGGTGATCTGGCCGTCGCGTCAGGAAACCACGACCATCGCGATCTTTGTCGGCATCATGATGCTGATTCTCGCGGTGTTCTTTCTGGGGATCGACAGCCTGTTCGGCATGACCGTGCGCTGGTTGCTCTCGCTCGCCTGAACCGCCGCCCGCACTTTCGTTTTAATTCGCTTGATTTTGGCAAACCGGATTGGGAATCGCCGCAATGGCCCGTTGGTATATCATTCACGCTTACTCTGGTTTTGAAAACAAGGTGAAGGAAGCCATCCTCGCCGAGGCCGAACGCATCGGATTGGCGCAGCTGGTCGAAGCGGTCGAAGTGCCGACCGAGACGATCACCGAGGTGAAGCGCGGCAAGAAGGTTCAGGTCGAGCGCAAGTTCATGCCGGGCTATGTGCTGGCCAAGCTGGCGCTGAACGACGACATCTATCACCTTGTCAAGAATACCCCCAAGGTCACCGGGTTTCTGGGCCTCAACAACAAGCCGCAGCCGATCTCCGACAAAGAAGCCGCGCGCTATTTCGGCGCGCGCGATGCCGCCGCGGCCGAGCCGCGCAAGCAGGTTTCGGTCGATTACGAGATCGGCGATTCGGTCAAGGTCAACGCCGGTCCCTTCGCCAGCTTCAACGGCACGGTAGAGGAGCTCGATTTCGAAAAGAGCCGCGTCAAAGTGGCGGTCTCGATCTTTGGCCGCGCCACCCCGGTCGAGCTGGCGTTCGAGGAAGTCGAACTGGTCAAATAATCGCCAGTGCCCTTGCCCGTTGTGGGCAGAGGCATTTGTGATTGCATTTTGGAGCGCGTGGCTTTAACGGCCCGCACTTCGCAGCGCGGGCAACCGCTCTGCAAACCCCGCGCGGGAGGGCGATTCGTCGTCTGTTTGACCGCTCACTCTGAGGCGCGCTCCGCGCCAACAGGAAGAAAGGAGGCCCTTCGTGGCCAAGAAGATTGAAGGCTATATCAAGCTGCAAGTGAAGGCTGGCGATGCCAAGCCGTCGCCGCCAATCGGGCCTGCGCTCGGTCAACGCGGTGTGAACATCATGGAATTCTGCAAGCAGTTCAATGCTGCGACGCAGGAAGTGGAAAAGGGCACCCCGCTGCCCACCGTGATCACGGTCTATGCCGATCGTTCGTTCACCTTCATTACCAAGACCCCGCCCGCCACGTTCCTGATCAAGAAGGCGATCAATCTCAAGTCGGGCTCGAAAGAACCGGGCAAGATTTCTGCCGGAACGATCACGCGCGCGCAGCTGGCCGATGTGGCGCAGGCCAAGATGGTGGATCTCAACGCCAACGACATGGACGCCGCGATCAAGATTATCGAAGGCTCCGCTCGCGCGATGGGCCTTCAGGTTGTGGAGGGCTGATCCGATGAAGGCGACCAAGAACCAGAAGGCGCTGACCGAAAAGCTCGGCGACAACATGAAGCTTTATGGCGTGGATGAAGCCATCCAGCTGCTCAAAGACCTGAAGCGCACCAAGTTCGACGAATCGATCGAAGTCGCGCTCAATCTCGGCGTCGATCCGCGCCATGCCGATCAGATGGTGCGCGGTATGGTCACGCTGCCTTCGGGCACTGGCAAGGACGTCAAAGTCGCCGTGTTCGCGCGCGGCGACAAGGCAGAGGCCGCGCTGGCCGCTGGCGCTGACAAAGTCGGCGCGGAAGATCTGCTCGAAGATATGCAGGCAGGCAATCTCGATTATGGCCGCGTGATCGCCACGCCGGACATGATGGGCATTGTCGGCCGTCTGGGCAAAGTGCTCGGTCCCAAGGGCCTGATGCCGAACCCGAAGCTGGGCACTGTCACGCCAAACGTCGCCGAAGCGGTCAAGGCGGCGAAGGGCGGCCAGATCGAATTCCGCGTTGAAAAAGCAGGCATCATCCACGGCGGCATCGGCAAGATGAGCTTCTCGAATGAAGCGCTGCGCGCCAATTTCGATGCGTTCGTCGATGCCATCGTCAAGGCCAAGCCAGCGGGCGCCAAGGGCAAGTATGTCCGCAAGGTCGGCATTTCTTCGTCGATGGGCCCCGGCATCAAGATCGACGTTGGCCAAGTCTACAGCAGCTGATCGCCGCGCGATCACGAACCCATGAGAAGGCCGGGCGGGGAAACCTTCCCGGCCTTTTTTATCGGCGCCTCGGCCCAAGGTTGGCGCGGGTATAGCATTCCGCGACCAGGCTGATCGCGCTCCCGTCCGCCAGTCGCAGCACCGCGCGATGCGATAGCACGGTGCCCGCCGGGCAATCCCCGCTGCGCCCGCGCTGCGCCGCCAGCCGTTCGCGGCGAAAGCCAAGCGGGGCGACCACTTTGCCGAACGGCGTGCCGGTGGTTTCCAGCGTGCGGTTCATCGCTGGGGTGAGCCGCGCGGGCACATACCAGTTCTTGGCGTCAGACAGGGTTTTTGCGCCGCACATCAGCCGCACATGGCGAAATGCGAGGGGCTCATCGGGGCCGATCCCGAGCGCCGCACGCGTTGCGGGCGAGGGTGGTTCGGGCGCGGCCTGGTCTGCTACTGCGCGGATCGTTGGCGGCGAAGCGATGCCGCGCGCGGCGCACCATTCGCCCAGCGCTGCTGTGGCGCTGTCATGCACCGCAAGCGTCCGCTCAAACCGCGGCAAGGCCGGCGAACACGCGCTCAGCCCCGGCCCTAACAGCGCCGCCAGCGCCAGACCTGCGTGGCTCAGATGCCCCCCGGCACTGCAGCCCGGCCCAGCGCGGCAAGGCTTGCCGCCAGCGCGCTGGCGCAATCATCGAGGCGCGCCTGATCGACCGAGCGGATCACGAAATTCGCGCCGATGCGGCCTTCGCGAAAGAACGGGTAGCTGCCGATCTGGCATCCTTCGTGCGCGCGCTCGGTCTCGCCGAGCAATTCGGCCACTTCGCTTTCGGCGACCCAGCAGCCCACGGTGACGGACAAAAGCGGCAGGCCGCCTTCGAGCGTTCCGGTCAGGCCATCGAGCATCTGCGCGGTGATCCCCGGCACCCCGGCCATCAGAAACACATTGCCCACGCGAATGCCCGGCGCGCCCGACATGCGGTTTGCAATAAGATCGGCGCCTTCGGGCACGCGCGCCATGCGCAGCCGCGCCGGATTGAGCCCGCCGCGCGAGGCATAATAGCCTTCGAGCATATCGCGCGCCGCCGGAAGGATCACGACTTCGACGCCCAGCGCCTCGGCCACTGCATCGACCGTGATATCGTCGTGAGTCGGGCCGATGCCGCCGGTGGTAAACAGATAATCGTTGCGCGCGCGCAGCGTGTTCACCGCCTCGATGATCGCGGCCATATCATCGGGCACCACCCGCACTTCGCGCAGACGAATGCCCTGCACGCCCAGCCACGTCGCGACTTGAGCGATGTTCTTATCCTGCGTGCGGCCAGACAGGATTTCATCGCCAACGACAACAAGCGCGGCAGTCCAGATGCGGGTGGAGTCGGTCATAAGCGAGAGCGATAGCGCATTGGGTGAGGCGCGCAATGGGGCTTGGAGGGGGTGTGGGGAAACGGAGCCACTAAGCCCTCTCCCCTTCAAGGGAGTGGGTTGGGAGAGGGGGCTCTACGCACATCGCAAGGCGTGGAAAAAAAGAGCCTTCGGCGGGCAAGGGCCACAGCACTTGCCCGCCGGAGGCCCCTTCCTTTACTCGGCAGCCTCGCGCACTTCGCCATGCGTGGCCGCAGCTTGCGCCTTGGTGAAGCGCATGATGCCATCGTCGAGCGGGTTCTGCTTCAGCCAGACTTTGTCGAACACATAGTCCTGGTTGAGCCGCCACGGCATGGTTGGTGCGTTCTTGGGCTGGAGCGCTTGGCCGCGCTGGATGTAGCCGGAGGAGAGGCCGGTATCGGGGTCCTCGACCAAATCGTGATCCTCGGCCAGGAACGGCGTGGCGACATCCGCGCCGATCGCCTTCATGTGGTTGAGCAGGCGGCAGATGAAGTCCGAATCGATATCCGCGCGCAGCGTCCACGAGGCGTTGAGATAGCCGAACACTTGCGCCAGATTGGGCAGGTTCGAATACATGCAGCCCTTGTAATAATAGTGCTGGTTGAAATCGATCCGCTCGCCGTCCACGCTGAGCGCGATCTTGCCGGCGATGGTCATGGTGAGGCCAGTAGCGGTGACGATCACGTCGCAATCGAGCCGCCTGCCCGATGTGAGCTGGATGCCCGCCGCGTCGATCCGCGCGATATGGTCGGTCACGACATCGGCCTTGCCTGCTTTCATCGCCGCAAACAGATCGCCATCGGGAACAAGGCACAGGCGCTGCTCCCATGGGTTGTAGGGCGGGGTGAACGCGGCCTCGTCGTATTTGGGGCCAAGCGCGGCCTTGATCTTGTCGGTGAGATAAGCGCGCGCCTTTTCGGGCGCGGCGCGCGCGCGCTTGTAGACCATGTCCTGCATTTTCACGTTCTTGTAGCGCGTGATCCAGTAGGCGAGCTTAGCGGGCAGGAATTTGCGCAGCGCATTGGCGATGGCATCGCGCGCGGGGCGCACGGCATACCACGTCGGCGTGCGCTGTAGCATGGTAACATGCGCCGCGGTCTCGGCCATCACCGGAACAATCGTCACCGCCGTAGCGCCCGATCCGATCACGACGACGCGCTTGCCCGCATGGGCCGAATCCTTGGGCCAGAATTGGGGATGCAGCACCGTTCCGGCAAAATCGGCAAGGCCGGGAATCTGTGCGTCATAGGGCTTGTCGTAATCGTAATAGCCCGCGCCGAGATACAGGAACCGCGCGGTCGTGCGCGAATGCTGGCCATCCGGGCTTTCCGTGGTGATCACCCAATGTGCAGCGGCGCTGTTCCAGTCGGCGGAGACGACTTTGGTGCCGAGGCGGATGTGGCGGCGGATATCGCGCTCATCGACAATGCGGTTCAGGTATTCGAGGATCGCGGGGCCATCGGCGATCGATTTTTCGTGCTTCCACGGTTCGAACACAAAGCCAAGCGTGTGCATGTCGCTGTCCGAACGGACGCCGGGATAGCGAAACAGATCCCATGTGCCGCCGAGGTTTGCGCGGCGTTCGAACAAGGCAAAGCTGCGATCGGGGCAGAGCATCTGCATGTGCGCGGCCATGCCGATGCCCGATAAGCCCGCGCCGATGATCGCCACGTCGATATCGGGCTGCATGTCGCCTGCGATTTTCGATTCCACGCCCACGGTCTTCTCCAAATTGCTGACATCGGTGTTAGCAAATTCGCCTTCAAATGCCAGCGCCGTTTCATCGCGCGGTTAAACTGCATCCACGAGCTAAGGCGGATTGCCCTTTGCGCGTCGGCGCGACAAGGACGGTGCCATGCCTGTTATTGCCGCCCGCCGCTATTCCGCAGGAAAAGCCCTCGACGCCGAGATCGTGCTCGATGGCGCGCCCGCGCGTCCGCCCGGCGCAGAAGCGCATCCCGGCAATTTCGATTGGATCGGCCTGTGCGATCCAACGGCGGAGGAAATGGAGCTGGCGCGCCGCCAATATGGCCTGCATCCCCTTGCCATCGAAGACGCGCTCCATCCGCGCCAGCTGCCCAAAGTCGATGTCTACGGCAGCCAGCTGTTCGTCGTGGCGCGCACGGCGGCGCTCGCCCCCGATGGCGAGGCGATCATCTATGGCCAGACCGGCTGCTTCATCGGCCGCGATTTCATCATCTCGGTGCGCCTCGGCTCGGCCCGTGCGCATGATGATTTGCGCCGACAGCTCGAATGCAATGCCGAGCGCCTGGTCGAAGGGGCAGATTATGTGCTCCACGCGGTGCTCGATTTCATCGTCGATGGCTATGTGCCTATTGCCAATGCGCTGGAAGATGCCGCGCAAAAGATTGAGGAAGCAGCCATTGATGCCTTTCCCGATCCCGCCACCATCCGCCGCATCTTCCGCCTGCGCCGCGAACTGCGCCGGTTCGACCGGATCATCGGCCCGATGGAGGAAATGGTCGAGCGGCTGGCGGTGGCCGATTTGCCGACCATCGATCCCTCGGCGCGGATCTGGTTTCGCGATGTGCTCGATCATGTGCGCCGCGCGATGGCGCGGATGCAGGCGCTGAAGGAAACGCTCGCCGCCGTCGTCGAAACCGCCAGCCTGCTCGAACAGCGCCGCCAGGGCGAAACCACCCGCCAACTCGCCGCCTGGGCCGCTATCCTCGCCGTGCCCACCGCAATCGCCGGGATTTATGGTATGAACTTCGAGCACATGCCCGAA